>CAZWZZ010000069.1:1905-14223 GCA_964638395.1 uncultured Caldilineaceae bacterium | reverse complement strand
GGGGCTTCACCGCCCGCCCCCCCGCACCAATTGCAGAAAATGAAGCCGCCCCGACTCACTACCCACCACAAGCCGCTCAGGACCGGCCAGCAGGGTGGAACCTACCCCATCCTCAACAGTGAATGACGGCAGTTCTCAATTTAGAGTGGCTAATCCACATTCAACCTTCCTGGAAGCTCCGAGAGGGCTGACATCCAGCCAACTTCTCCAATAAGCAGTTTTCAGGAGAAGGCTGTTCAGGGTATAATAAAGACGTTTGTCAGTGTATCACGGCATGGAGGCTCATGATGACCTTACGCTTTCCGGGAATGGACCCATATTTAGAAGATAAGGCCACGTGGCCGGGGTTTCATCACCATCTGGCCGAAGAATTGATGACCATCCTCAACGCTGGACTGGATGCTAAATATTATGCGGAAGTAGAAGTCCGAACCGTGTTAGAGGAAATTAATATCGCGACCGCCAGCCAGGTGTACCCCGATATTGCGGTGTTGGAAAATATATCCTCCGGAGCGGCCATGACCCCAACAGCCCCGGTTTTAAGTGCGCCGTTGCAACGGGTTGCTATGCCTGCGGATCAAACAAAACTTCGCGCTGTCCACGTTTACACCAGTGCCGGTAAGGACCTGGTTACGGTCATCGAAATCTTATTCCCGGTTAATAAGCAAGGGCAGGGGCTTGACCGCTACCGGCAGAAACGAGAGCGTCTGTTACATACCCAGGTCCACTTGGTTGAGCTTGACCTGCTGCGAGGGGGGCAACGTCCGGGCTGGGAGTTGAGCGACCCGCCGTTAGATACGGACTATGTATGTTTAGTCAATCGGGCCAGCTACGGTGAAGATCGTATCTCTGAGATTTGGCCGGTGGCTTTGAATGAGCCTTTGCCCACTGTGCCCATTCCCCTGCTCCCCCCGGATGAGGATGTACCGGTTGATTTGGGTGAAGCCTTACAAAATATTTATTCGCGGGCAGCCTACAATCGTCGGGTTGATTACCAGCAGCCCCTCCCCCCGCCGAATTTGCGTCCGGCGATGGCCGTGTGGCTGAAAAATATTTCACTGTGATCACTGTGAGTATTTCTACAATGTCACATTCGCCCCCCTAGCCCCCCAGCGGGGGGAATTTCTGGCTTCGCTCCCCCCTGTGGGGGGCTGGGGGGCTTTTCAGGGTCAGATTATGTTAATGTGACATTGTAGAAGTATTATCGTGGGGTTGATACTTCTGATAACCCAAAATTGATTGACCCTGCGGCAAAAATCATCCTTCGATACACCGACGGGACTCAGGGTGATTTTTTGCCGCAGGCCGAGTATCAGTTACCTCTGGAAAGTAGTCGCTGATGGACATCCAAAACAAAGTGGCCCTGGTGACCGGCAGCGCCCACCGGATTGGCAGGACGTTGGCGTTGGACCTGGCGGCGCAGGGCTGTCACGTCGTCGTGCATTATCACCGCTCGGCTGGAGCGGCCCAGAAAACCGTGGCCAAAATCGAGAGTTACGGAGTCAACGTCTGGTCGCTGGCCGTCGATTTGAGTGATGAGGCGGCGGTCGAGCGGATAATTTCCTGGGTCTGGGAGCGGGCTGGGCGGCTCGATATTTTGATTAACAACGCGGCTATTTTCCCTCAGGAGCGGTTCTTGACGACCGAATCAAAGAGTTGGGACCGTAATATGATGATTAACCTGAAAGCGCCGTTTCTGTTGAGCCAGGCCTTTGCCCGCCATCTCCCGGCGGGACGGCCCGGCAAAATCATCAACCTGCTGGACACGGTGGCCATGCGCCCCCGGAACCATCACTTTGCCTACACCATCAGCAAGTATGGCCTGGAAGGATTAACAAAAGGAATGGCCCACGCCCTGGCCGACCAGCACATCCAGGTCAACGGCCTGGCGTTGGGCACGATTTTGGCCGGTGAGGATGACGGGGCTGTTTTCGAGAAAGTGGCGGCCAAGACTCCGGCCCGACGCTCCGGCTCGCCTCAAGATGTCGTCCGGGCGATGAATTATCTGCTGGCCGCCGAATATACGACGGGAGAAATTATCCGCGTCGATGGAGGGATGCACTTGATATGATGAAAATTGTAAGTGGACAAAGCTGTTTGTTGTGGCCTTTGACCCTGTTACGACGGCTGGCGGCCCTGATTATTAAAGTCGCCGCTCGGTTGGCCGCCGTGGTGTTGGGGTTTGGGTTGATGATGGTCGGGACGATGATTAGTTTTACCATCATCGGCCTGATTGTCGGCGTCCCGCTGATTTTTGTGGGCTTTTTGTTGGTGGTTCGAGGAATTTTCTTAACTACTCCTCCTAAACTCCCCCGCAGCGGGGGAGGCATCCAATTTCCCCCCGATTCGGGGGGATCAAGGGGGGTAATTTACAGAGAGGAATCAATGGCCTGGCCGGAAGATGATCCGCTGATCGAAGAGATCGAGAATAGAGAGCTTGATGAAGAGGAGGGGAGTAACCACTTTGGAATTGTGGCCATTGTCATTTCCGTGCTGGTCATCCTGGCGATGTTGATGATGTTGGCGGCCCCCATCTTGCGTAGCTACCGTTTCAGCCGGCCCACCCCAACGCCAACGTTTTTCTTGCGGGAGGCTCGGCTCGTTGTGCCGGACGGCCCGCCGCTACCCGCTGCCGTTCCGATGAACCTCGGTTTGGGTGAGGGGCAACCCCAAAATCACCGAGGTGCCGTGCCCCGGCTTGGAATGTAGTTTATATTTGGCATTGACCAGCCGCGCTCGCTCCGACATCGTGGAGAGGCCGAAACTGACCCGCTGGTCATAATCGTAGAGGGTGTCATTAACATCGAAGCCTTTGCCGTTATCCTGAATAATGATAACGAAAAGGTCATTCGTCTGGCGCAGTTTGATGACCACCTCCGAGGCTTCGGCGTGTTTGCGGGCGTTGTTGACCGCTTCCTGAATGATGATGAAGGCCACGATCTCCGCCTCTTTGCTAATCGACGCTTCCATATCGGGCGGCATATCCAGAGAAAGAACCATCCCGCTCCGATCAAAGAAACGCTCGACGTAAATTTCCAGGGCTGAAGGCAAGCCCTGTGTCTCCAGAATAGTTGGATGCAAACCGAAGAGCAGGTTGCGAATATCATTGGTGGCTTCATTGGCCAGGGCTTGCAAACTCTCCAACTCTTTATCGAGCCGCTCCGGCGCTTTCTCCTTTAATTTCTTGATAAACTCAACATTCATCGAAATGGCCGATACCATCTGGGTTGGCCCATCGTGTAGATCGCGGGCAATGCCCCGCCGAATCTCTTCTTCTTTTTTGATGAGGTGATCCCGCTCCGCCTGCAAATCGGAATAGAGCCGGGCATTCTCGATGGCCAGAGCGGCTGTCGAGGCCAGCGAGTCGAGTAGTTGGAGCGAACTTTGGTCAAACTGCCCCTCGATTTTGTTGATGGCCTCGATGACGCCGATGATTTTGCTTTTAACCCTGAGGGGGACACAGATGACGGAGCGCGTTTCATAGTTGACCATCTCATCGATGCCCTCGAAAAAGCGGGGGTCGCGCCGAACATCGTTGACCAACACCGATTGTTTTTCCCGGATGACCCAGCCCACGATGCCCTGTCTGGAACTCAAGCGGTGGCCGACCAGTTGGCGTGCCCCTCGACCGGAGGCCGCGGCGAAGACCAACTCATCCTCAGTTTCATCAATGAGAAGCAGTGAACAGGATTCCACTTCTAACGTTATTTCCACTTTTTGGGTAATAACCGAGAGGAGTTCTTTGAGGTTCAGAGTTGAGGTGAGAGCCTGGGCCACGTGATTAAGCAGTTTCAGTTCCCGGTTGGCCTGGGTCAGTTTCTTGACCTGCTCTTCTAGCCGGTTGACCAGACGTTCCTGGTTCGCTTGAGCGCCGGCATCCAGCCGTTCTTCCTTGATGGTGTCCCGCTTACCCTGGAGATAGGCCCCGATTTGTTCGAGAAGTTCGTCGGGGGTCAGGGTTTTGGAAATGTAGCCATCGCAGCCGGCGGCTAATAACTGTTCACGCTGCTGTGGAGAGGTCAGGGCGGCGGTGTAAGCCACGATAATGGTATTTTCCATACCGGGTAGCGATTTGATCTGGGTCGTCGCTTCGTAGCCGTTCAGGCCGGGCATATTAATATCCATCAGCACCAAATCGGGCCGTTCGGCCAGGGCTAAACTGACGCCACTTAGACCATCATCCGCCTCAGAAACCTCATAGCCACTCTGTTCGAGGATTTTGCGAGTCAGGATCTGGGTCAGGGGGTTGTCTTCGATGTACAGGATTTTGGCTTTTCGCTTCATGGTCACCTATGTTGTTAAATGGGCCGAGGGCTGCTCATGCCTGCCTTTCATTATAACGGATAATCAACCTGAGAATAAGGGGGTAATATAGTACCTTATGGCCTCATGAACCGTTAATAATCTCATCACCTAGCAAATCATCAAACTCCACAGACACGCTGTCTTCGGTTTTATGGATATTGTCGGGATTATTATCCAGCCCCAAGAGCGCGGCCAGGGTTACGGCGGTCTGCTTCGTATAAAACCAGATCGACCCCGGTTTGTCCTTGACGCCAAACACAACAGCTAAAAAGTATTGACCGGTCACGTGATAGGCATAAATATTGTAGCGGCTACCTTCATAATAGCTCGATTTGAAGGTTGAGGTATTGTCTCCCATAAGCGTGGCCAATTCCGAGACCGACAAAAAGCTGGAGGCCACAAATTTGGCCAGCCGAGACAGGGTCGATGGCTTGGCATTGCCTACAGCCTGGAGCGGTTGCCCCTGAGAATCGAGTAACAGGGCATAGTGAGCCCCGGTTTTGGCATACAGCATCTTGAGGACCTCATAAACTTCATCATTGGCCACCTGTGGGCGATCCGGCGGGAGTGGCGGCGCTTGTTGAGCCTCGGCGATAGCCTGGGCCACCACATCCATCACGTACCCAACGGTAAACGGTTTGCCGATGAAGCCACTCAAACCCATCTCGCTGACCGTATCCCGTAATTGGGTGGTATCATAGGCGCTCATCACCACGACCTTCGTGTGGGGAGCGGTCCGCCCAATCTCCTCGGCCAGTTCCAGACCGGTCATACCGCCCATCATATAATCGGTGATGACCAGATCGAACGGAGTCTGCTCAATTTTCTCCAACGCTGCAAATGCATTCGTTGCCGTATCAACCTCGTAATCCGGCCCCAGGCGCTTGACGCTGTGGGTAATCAGGAAAAGGATATCCTTGGCATCATCTACGACAAGAATACGCTTTTTGCTCATGGGTGTGTCCTCTAAACTGTTAAAGTGCGGCGAATTTTCTACGAGTCGTGACTTTGTATCGCACGCAATATCAGTAGATCGCAATCGCCCCCTTCGATACAACGTCGTTCCTCAATTTACTCAGGAGGCTGAGGTCTACTGAATATCAGAGGTCATATCCTGAGTACCTCAAACCGCCGGCTGGCCCCTGACAATTTCACAATAGTAACGATTAATATAACTTAGGATACCCATAGCCCCTATTAAAATCAATAGGGCAATAGTAGCAACCCGGTAAAACCGCAGGACTTACGCAGTTGGCAGCCCGAGTAGCCTTCCTTATAGAGACGTATCGAGGGCTGCCAACGACGCAAAACGCATCCTGAGTAGGCGACAGCCGTATCGAAGGGTGCTGTTTGCGTCGGGTGCGTTTTGCGTCAGTCCTGACCGGGTTGAGTTATCTGAATGGACGTTATCAAGCATCGGAGGGTGGCTTCAAGAGAGGTTGGATGGCGATGGCGGCCTGCTTCGTGTAAAACCAGACCACCCCCGGCTTACGTTTGGCATCGAAAACAACGGCCAGCAGAAAAGCGGCGTTGACATCATAGACGTAAAGATTGTAATCATCCCCCACGTGGAAACTGGAGCGAAAAATCGAGGAGTTGCCCAGCAAATGGGCCAATTCGGTCGTGCCCATAAAGTTGGCTGCGATTATGCCGCTGATGTTGGAGATGCGTAACCCTTCGATCTGGCCGATCACCTCGATGGGGTGGCCTTCGCTGGAAAGCAAAAGGATGCAGCGGGCACTGACACTGACTTGCAAACTCTGTAAATGGCGACGAATGTCGGCAGAAACTTTCTCTGAGGCGGGCGAGGGGGCGCTTGTTGTTTTCTCTGCATCATCCCCCAGAATATTTCTGACGATTCGGCGGAGTTTTGGCACCTCAAAGGGCTTATCGAGATACCCTTCAAAACCTAACGACTTGGAGGTGGCCTCCAAACTTTTATTGCCGTAGGCGCTAATCAACACCACCTGCGTATCCGGGGCGATGCGGCGAGCGGCACGGGCTAAATCGACACCGGTCATCCCTTTCATCATATAATCCGTCACGACCAGATCGAACGGTTGTTGCTCGATCAACTGCAACGCTTCCAGGCTACCCCTGGCCGTCACAACCTCGTAATCCGCCCCCAATTTTTGAAAGCCGTAATCCAACATCATCAATATATCTTTGTCATCATCCACAATCAAAATACGTCTGGTCACGTTCTTTACTCGCAGTTCGAAGTTCTAATGGAGCCTATTATACCACAAAGCAGCGCAAAGAGATTGCTCCCTCCCTAAGCCAATGGTACAATCGGTCGCCTGGTTTAAGCAAGTTCAGTGGTAATAATTTGGTAATTGACAAAATTTGACTGACAAAAAATCTACCCGGCACAATAGCCTGACGTTTATAAATAGCCATCTATGGCTCATTTTGACTTACCTGCTGCTCGCCCTGATCCTGACCTGGCCGACCGTGACCCATATCACCACCCACCTGCCCGGCGATGGGGCCGACGATCCAGCCATCGCCTGGAACTTATGGTGGATCAAGCACGCCCTGCTCGCTGAAAGCCAGAATCCCTTTCACACCGACTTTATGTTTTACCCCCTCGGCATCAATCTGGCTTTCTACACCCTGACCCTCCTGAACGGGGTGACCGCCCTGCCGTTGACGCTCAATGTGGGGGTCGTCGCCGCCAGCAATTTGCATATGCTGTTCACCTTTGTGATCGGCGGGTACGGTACATTTCTCCTGACCCGGTATATCCTATCACTGCTTCAAGTTGAGGTTGACAGCAAACCGGTAGCTCTATGGATAAGCGCGGCGGGAGCCGGAATTTTCTATGCCTTCGCCAGCAACAAGCTCTTCTACATCGCTCTCGGCCAATTCAACATCGGCAGTAGCCACTGGATTCCCTTCGCCACCCTCTACCTCCTTCGCAGCCACCACCAGCCCCACCGCTGGCAAAACCCGCTGCTGGCTGCCCTCTTCGTGACCCTCCAAGCCTGGGCCGAAATGACCTACGCCTCTTTCCTCCTCATCCTCATCGGCCTCTACTGGCTCTATTGGCTCCTTCTCTATCTCATCCAATCCGTCTCTCACCGCTTTCAACAACAAACAGCCCAATCTCCCCATCTCCCCATCTCCCCATCCCCCCATCTCCAAACCCTTCGACATCGCTCAGGACAACTCGCCCAATCCCCCCACCTCCACCTCCGCGCCGCCCTCATTCTGCTGGCCACCTTCGCTCTCGGTCTCAGCCCCATCCTGGCCCAGATGGTGCCGGATATGCTGGCCGAAGGAGATTTTCTGGTTGAGGGGGGCGGCTTTGCCGGTGCCTTCAGCGCCGATCTCCTGGGCTTCCTCATTCCGACGCTGCACCATCCGCTGCTGGGCGACCTGATTACCCAGACCGGCATCGGCAATTTTTCCGTAGGCCAACATATTTACATCGGTTTTGTGTTGCTCGGCTTAACCGCGCTCAATCTGCGGTTGATCTATCGCCAGCCGATGTTGCGCTTTTGGCTGGTGGCGGCTTCTGTTTTTGCCCTACTCTGCCTCGGCCCGGTTATCACCACCAACGGGAGTTCAACCGGCCTGCCCGGCCCCTTCGTCATTTTACAACAACTGCCCTTCTTCAAAGGCAATCGCTACCCCAGTCGCTACAGCGTGATGCTCCTGCTCAGTCTGAGCGTGTTGGCCGGGTATGGCCTGTGGCACTTGAGCCACCGAGTCAATCAACGCCGCTACCTCATTCTGACCGGGCTCATCGCCCTGCTCTTCCTCTTCGAGCATCTGTCGCTCCCCCTACCCCAATCCGATATGCGCGTCCCGGAACCTTACGCCCTCATCACCGACGCCCCGGATGAGGCCGTCCTGCTGGAAATTCCGCTGGCCTGGCGCAACGGTTTCAGCGTCATCGGGGCGCAGACGACCCAATTTATGTTCGGGCAGTTTTATCAAACGAAGCATCAAAAACGGCTTTTACAAGGCAACACCAGCCGCAATCCTGCCCTCAAGTTCCATTACTTCGTCCGAGCGCCAATCATCAACAGCCTGCTTGCGCTGGAAACGGGCAAACCGCTGCCGCCGGAGCGGTGGGCCGCCGACCGGGCCATCGCCGCCGAGGTTCTCAACTTTTTCAACATTCGTTACATTGTGGTCCGCCCCTACAGCTACACCTGGTTGAACACCGTGGAAGAAAAAAATATCACCGCTTCCGAGCAAGCCGCCATTCCTTACATCGAAGATGTCCTGCCCGTCGAGAAAATCCACGACGGGGCCGGGATGAAAATCTATCGAGTGACCGAAACGGACACCCTGGCCGCCAAAGTACACGCAGGACTTCAGATTGATACGGCCTCACCCCTGGCCCCGCTCATTTTCGGCGAGGGGTGGGGGCTGGTCAGCCCTGACCGGCCCGTTACCGCTCAACGGCAGCGGGTGCGGCTCCTCCTACCGTTGAGCGAGGCGGCTCATCACATCACCCTCCGCTTGCGCCTGCCGGAGGCGTACCAGGCCGCTCCACAAACGGTCAGGATCGACCTAAACGGTTGGCAATCGTCGCCCCGAACAATCAGCCGGGCCTGGCAAGAGATCACGTTCGACATCCCGGCGGGGACTGCCCACGCCGGGTTGAATGATGTCTGGCTCCATTTCAGCGACATCACCACGCTGCCGCCGCCCCAGCCGGGCACGCCCATTCACGACGTAACGACATTCAGTGCCGGTCTCGATGTCGGCAACGTGGGCCACATTTTTATCAACGGCTATGATGTTTCGCCCAACGGCACGGGCTACAACGTCGTCCGCCTTGAGCCGGATGGGACCTTCCACGCCGCCAATTTCAACACCAATGCCGACCCGACCGCCTCGGCTCGTCTAGCCGATTTTATCAACGCGACGCCCGACTCGCTCATCGCCGCCGCCGTCGCGGATGAAGCCAGCGCCAATTTGGGGGAGGAGGCTGTCTCCGCGCTGCGTGCCATCGGCGGGACGACCGACCTGCGGGGCTGTTTCCGCTGTAGCCACGCTTTCATCCGCACGGGCGACGGCGCGATGGATGAAGCCGGCGATGCCCTCCGTCCCGTCGCGGTCACGACCGGGTTGGGGGTGTCGGAACCGGGGATAGCGGCAATGGTGGATTGGGTCCGCATCGAGTAACCGACACCAACCGGTAAAAATTTAAAATTGCTGATTATCTCTCATTAATCTTGGCATGATAAATCAACTAAGGTATCATTATTTTATCCTCGGCAAAGGAGAAGCATTGAACGTAATGAATGGCCTGTATAGACCCAAACTTCGCCCGGTGAGCGTACAGCGCACTATGTATCAAGGCGAACCCGTGTTCATTATGCAAGACACCCTCAAATTGACCGAAGCGGTCATTGCCCTGCCCCAGGTCTTGGGGCCGGTGGCCATCCTCTGTGACGGCCAACATACCATCTCCGAAATTTATGCAGCCCTACAGGTGCAGTACGGCCTGAATCTACCGCAGGAGAGTATCGAGGGCCTGGTGCGGCAGTTTGATGAGGCGCTTTTGTTGGAAGGGGAGACCTTCGATCAGGCCAAACAAGGGGCGGTCGCGGCCTATCGAGCCGCCGACTTTCGGCCTCCCGCGCTGGCCGGAGCCTCCTACCCCGCCGACCCGGACCGATTGCGCCGGTTGCTTCAAAAATATATTGATGAGGTCGGTCAGGTGAAGCCCGCCTCGCCCGACATTCGGGCCATCATCAGCCCACACATCGACTATCCCCGAGGCGGTCCGGTCTATGCTCAGGTGTGGGCTGCGGCTGCCGAAGCCGTCCGCCAAGCCGAGTTGATCGTCATCCTCGGTACAGACCACAGCGGGGGGCTGGGCAAGCTAACCCTGACCCCGCAACATTACGCCTCGCCGTTGGGGGTGATGCCGACCGATCAAGCCCTGGTCGAGCGGCTGGCCGAACGTTTGGGGCCGGCCGACGTATTCGACGAGGAGCTGCATCATCGGGAGGAATGGTCGATTGAGCTGGAGCTGGTCTGGCTGCAACACATTCGGGCGGGCGAGCCCTGTCCGCTGCTGCCGGTGTTGTGTGGCAGTTTTCACCATTTTATGGTGGGGGAGGCCAGCCTGGATGACGAAAAGCGGCTCCACGATTTCGTAAAAATATTGCGCCAGGAGATGAAACAACGACGCACCCTGATCGTTGCCTCCGGTGATTTGGCCCACCTCGGCCCGGCTTTCGATGGCCCGCCGCTGGATGCTGCGGCTCAGGTAAAAATGAAAAGGGAGGATGATGAATTGTTGACCATTTTGAGCCGGGGCGATGCCAAAACCTTCTTCGATTTTATGCAGGCCGGGCAGTATCGGCGCAATGTGTGTGGGTTATCGCCATTTTACTTTACGCTGGCCGCTCTGGAAGAAACCCACGGTCGCACCATCGCCTATGAGCGTTGCCCGGCGGATTACACCGATACCTCTTTCGTTTCGGTGTGTGGCATGATTTTGGAATAGGGCGTGGGACACCAGCAGCGCACCCTCATTTTTCACAAACCCTACCGCGTCCTCAGCAGCTTCACCGACCCGGAAGGGCGGCCCACCGTCGGCGATTATGTCGATGTGCCGGATGTCTATGCCGCCGGCCGGCTTGATTATGACAGCGAGGGGCTGATGCTGTTGACCTCCGACGGCAAATTGGCCCATCGCATCACCCACCCTCGTTACAAGTTGGCCAAGGTCTATTGGGTGCAGGTGGAAGATATGCCCACCGACCAGGCCCTCGCTCAACTGCGGCGGGGGGTAGTGGTCAAAGGCAAACGGACGCGCCCGGCCCAAGCTGAACGTCTGGCCGAACCACCCGCCATTTTTCCCCGTCACCCACCGATTCGCGACCGGGCGGACATCCCCACCGCCTGGCTCCAAATTACCCTCCGTGAGGGGCGCAAACGGCAGGTGCGCCGCATGACGGCGGCGGTTGGCTACCCCACCCTCCGCCTCATCCGAGTGGCCATTGGTCCGATCACCCTGGCTGATCTCGCCCCCGGCCAGTGGCGTGATCTCAGCCGGGCAGAATGGCAACATCTGCGCCAGGCTCTTTTTCGGGCTAGATAAACAGAGGCATAGAACTACTCCGATAGCATCGGGGGAAGCAAGTGCCTATTTTCCTGCTTGACATCCATCCCGGAGTTGGTTATACTGTTCCGCACATAACTCAAGTTAAAGACATTGACCAGGAAGAGTAAGCGGTTCGAGGTCGTCAGAGAGGCAAGGTTATAAGCTGCGAGCCTTGCCCGGCTATCCCCGCCGAACGTCGCCTGTGAGTCGAGTTGCTGAACATGCTGAACAAGAAGTAGGCAACTCCGGGTGTGCCCGTTACAGCTTATCGAGTGGCTATCGGTGGCCTTCTGCGCCGGTAGCAATCAAGGTGGTACCGCGAGTCCCTTTCGTCCTTGAGATGAAAGGGATTTTTCTATGTCATTAAACCAAATTTGGAGCAAATAAATGAGCAACGACCTACCGATGATCGATCCAGAGGATATGGCCAAAGCCTACGATCCCCACACCTTTGAACAACCCATCTACAGTTGGTGGGAGAGCCGGGGGTATTTCAAGCCGGAAATCGCCGGACCGGAGGCGAAACCGTTTGTTATCGCTATGCCGCCCCCCAACGTGACCGGGGCACTGCACATCGGCCACGCCATGACCGCCTCGATTGAGGATATGATGATCCGCTACCATCGCATGAATGGCCGGGCCGCCCTGTGGATTCCCGGCAGCGACCACGCCGGGATCGCCACCCAGTTGCAGGTGGAGCGTGCCCTGCGGGAAGAGGGAACTAGCCGCCGGGAAATTGGCCGGGAGAAGTTCCTGGAGCGAACCTGGGCCTGGAAAGAAAAGTATGGCGGCATCATTTTCGAGCAGCACCGCCGCCTGGGTGCTTCCTGCGATTGGGGCCGGGAGCGTTTCACGATGGATGAGGGGCTGTCGCGGGCCGTGCGGGAAGCCTTTGTCCGCCTCTACGAAAAGGGGCTGATCTACCGGGGCGAATA
>CAZWZZ010000069.1:0-1805 GCA_964638395.1 uncultured Caldilineaceae bacterium | reverse complement strand
ATCATCGCCGACGAGTATGTGGATCGGGAATTTGGGACGGGCGCGTTGAAGATCACCCCCGGCCATGACCCCAACGACTTCGAGATTGGGCGGCGGCACGATCTGGAGATCATCAACGTGATGAACAAAGACGCGACGATGAACCAGAACGCCGGTCGGTATGAGGGGTTGGATCGCTTCGACTGTCGCCAAAAGCTGTGGGCCGATATGGAAATTCGGGGGATGACCCTGGAAGTCAAGCCCCACCGCATGCAGGTTCCCCGCTCCCAACGGGGGGGCGAGGTGGTCGAGCCGCTGGTCTCCACGCAATGGTTTGTCAAGATGGAGCCGCTGGCCGAGGCCGGGCTGAAGGCTGTAGCCGAGGGTGAAATTCAGATCATCCCCGACCGCTTTAGGCGGGTCTACAACAACTGGCTGGAAAATATCCGGGACTGGTGCATCAGCCGCCAACTGTGGTGGGGCCATCGTATCCCGGTTTGGTATTGCCAGAGCTGCGATGAAATGATCGTCGCCCGCGAGGAGCCGACCACCTGTCCGGCCTGTCAGAGCAGCGACCTGGAGCAGGACCCGGACGTGCTGGATACCTGGTTCAGCTCCGGCCTGTGGCCTTTTTCCACGCTGGGCTGGCCCGACGAGACGCCTGACCTGAAACGATACTACCCCAACGATGTGATGGAAACCGGCTACGACATCCTCTTCTTCTGGGTGGCCCGTATGATTATGAGCGGCCTGGAATATACCGACCAAGCGCCCTTCCACACCGTCTATCTGCACGGCCTGGTGCGGGATGAACATGGCAAGAAGATGAGCAAAACCACGGGCAACGTCATCGACCCGTTGGAGGTTATCGAAGAGTACGGCACTGATGCGATGCGCTTCTCCCTGTTGACCGGCTCAACGCCCGGTAACGATATGAATCTGTCGATAGAGCGCATCGCCGCCAACCGCAACTTCTGTAACAAAATCTGGAACGCCACCCGCTTTGTCGTCGGCAACCTGGGCACGGCCTTCGACACCGGTCAGGGAACCTGGCAACTGTCGAAGCTGGCTGTGCCGGATCGTTGGATTTTGAGCCGCCTAAATCGGGTCACGACAGATGTCACCCGTCTGATTGATGAGTATAACTTCGGGGAGGCCGGGCGGCAGTTATATGACTTTTTCTGGAGCGAGTTTGCCGATTGGTATATCGAAATCGCCAAGACGCGGCTGTACGGAACCGATGCCCGCGCTCAGGGCACGGCCCGCCGGATATTGGTCTATGTCTTGGAGCGGACGCTCCATCTGCTCCATCCTTACATTCCTTTCATCACCGAGGCGGCCTGGCAACATCTGCCCCACGACGAAGAGAGCCTGATGATTTCGGCCTGGCCCAAAGCCTATGCCAACCGGGTGGATGAGGAGGCCGAAGCGCAGATGGCCCTGTTGATCGAAGCCGTGCGGACCATCCGCAATATTCGTTCCGAATACAACGTCGAACCGGGCCGCCGCATCGCCGCCCAAATCGCCGCCGGGGAACATCACGAGCTGTTCAGCCAGCAGCGGGAGGTGTTGCTCAACCTGGCCCGCCTGGACGAGGCCCAGCTCACCCTGGCCGAGAGTCTGGCCGAAACGCCGGAGCAGGCCGTGGCCCAGGTCATCAGCGGCGGCGTCGAAATCTACCTGCCCCTGGCCGGAATGATCGACCTGGCCGCCGAACGAACCCGGCTGCAAAAGGAGTTGGACAACCTGGATAAGTTGATCCGGGGTAGCCGGGGCAAGTTGAATAATCAAGGTTTCGTCCAAAAGGCCCCCGCCGAAGTGGTCGA
>CAZWZZ010000068.1:0-14237 GCA_964638395.1 uncultured Caldilineaceae bacterium | reverse complement strand
GATGTTCACGCCGAAGCCGATGAATTGCACAAAGGCATCAACCAGCGCATCGAAGATCGTATCGACAAAATCTTGGATCATCCTACCACCTGCCCCCACGGCGACCCCATCCCCACCAAAGAGGGGGTGATGCCCGAAATCGGCGACCTGCCGATCAATGTTGTGCCGACCGGGGCCAAAGGAACCATCACCCGCGTCAAAACCCACGACCCGGACAAACTCAAATATTTGAGCGACATCGGTCTCGTGCCCGGCGTGCCCTTTGAGTTGGTCAATCGCGCCCCCTTCAACGGGCCGCTCCGCCTGAAACTGGACCGGAATGAGCAGGTTATCGGGGCCGAGCTGGCCAACGCCCTGTGGGTCCTGACCTCTGTACCGGTTAAAGCGGCCCCACCCTCAGCCTAAAATCTGAAACAGAACGAATGTCGTAAATCACGCTAAGGTATCGAATTGCATAAGTCCGTTCCGGGTTTGTAGGGGCGAGGCAACTCGGTGTGGCGATCCGTTTAGCACACAACCGCCGTTTCGAGTTGCCTCGCCCCTACGCCGGATGACTTTAAACCCAGAAAGCCCCGGAGTAACCAGGGCTTTTTTGTTTGGTGTAGATATAGCTGCCCATTCAAGGCTTAAATCACTAGAATCAGTAATTGCACCCTTCGATACAACCTCATTCTTCGGTTTACTCAGGATGCTGCGGTCTACTGATTCTTGCGCTCCAAGCCGGTTTGTAACCGGCGTCGGAGGTCACAGACCTCCTCCGAGCTTTGTCATTGCGATCTACTGAGAATCGCTAATGTAATTGACGCCAACCCAGGATAATGGTAACATCAGCCCTGCAAGTATGGAGGGTAGGGTTCTCCGGTAATGGTCTCCCTGGGGTTGTTTCGGAAGAATAACCGCCTCAAATATCAAATATTATATTCTAAGGAGAAAAGCATGTCAGATCTAAGCAAGATTGCACCCGGTGTTGTAACCGGTGAGCAGGTTCAGGAAATGTTCGCTGTTGCCAAGGCCAATGAGTTTGCTCTACCTGCTGTGAATGTGACCGGCACAAACACGATCAACGCCGTCTTGGAAACGGCCCGGGAGATGAACGCCCCGGTGATTATCCAATTTTCCAACAGCGGGGCTTCATTTTTTGCCGGAAAGGGATTGAGCAACGAGGGGCAGCAAGCCTCTGTGGCCGGGGCCGTCTCCGGGGCGCACCACGTGCGCCAGTTAGCCACCCTGTACGGCGTTCGGGTCATTCTGCACACCGACCATGCCGCTCGCAAACTGCTGCCCTGGATCGATGGACTGCTGGATGCCGGAGAAGCCTTCCATGCAGTTCACGGCGAGCCGCTCTATAGCTCCCATATGCTCGATCTATCGGAGGAGCCGATTGAGGATAATATCGAAACCTGCAAACGGTATCTGGAGCGGATGAGCAAGATGGGCATGACTCTGGAGATCGAACTGGGCGTGACTGGCGGGGAAGAGGATGGGGTCGATAACACCGATGTCGATAGCGCCCGTCTCTACACCCAGCCCGAAGAGGTGGCCTATGCTTACGAAGAGTTGAAAAAAGTGAGCGATCAGTTCACCGTAGCTGCCGCTTTTGGCAACGTTCACGGCGTCTACAAGCCCGGTAACGTCGAACTGCGCCCTAAAATTCTGAACAATTCCCAAAAATATATCCAGGAGAAATTTGGTACGGGCGACAAGCCGATCAACTTTGTTTTCCATGGCGGCTCCGGCTCTAGCGTCGAGGAAATCCGCGAGGCCATCTCTTACGGGGCCATCAAGATGAACATCGACACCGATCTGCAATGGGCCTTCTGGGATGGCGTTAAAAATTATTATAAAGATAAGGAAGGCTATCTCCAGGCTCAGATCGGCAACCCCGAAGGAGAGGATAAGCCAAACAAGAAAAATTACGACCCTCGAGTTTGGCTGCGCAAAGGAGAAGAATCCATCAAAGCTCGTTTGAAGCAGGCTTTTGAGGATTTGAATGATGTCAACACCCTCTAGAAAGCGAGGAAGTATGCCAATAGAGAGTCTGGGCGTTTTGACCAGCGGGGCTGATGCCCCAGGGATGAACGCCGCCGTCCGTTCTGTTGTGCGGACGGCTTTGTCTCACGGCCTGGCGGTGTATGCTATCCACGAAGGCTACCACGGCATGGTCGAAGGGGAACAGTATATCAAAAAGATGGATTGGGATTCTATGAGTGGCGTCTTACAGCAGGGCGGCACCATTCTGGGGTCGGCCCGCAGCGAGGCCTTTCTGACCCGCGAGGGGCGACTCCAGGCAGCCCGGAATCTGCTCACCCACAATATCCACGGCCTGGTGGTCATCGGCGGCGATGATAGCTTGATTGGGGCCGATCTTTTCTGTCAAGAGTGGCCGGCCTTTCATGCGGAGTTAGCCAAGCAAGGTCAAATCAGTAAAACGGTCGCCAAACGACCGGCCTACCTACCGCTGGTTGGTCTGCCCGCCTCTATCGACAACGATATGGTTGGCACCGATATGACCATCGGGGCCGATACGGCCCTGCATCGGGTCATCACGGCTATTGACCGGATCACCAGTACGGCGGCCAGCCACCAACGCACCTTTGTGGTCGAAGTGGCCGGTTTACATGCCGGCTATCTGGCTATGATGGGGGCGTTGGCCACGGGGGCCGATTGGGCCTTCATTCCCGAAAGTCCGCCCGATGTGGCGGATTGGGAAGCGACGATGTGTGAGGTGTTGCAGGCCGGGCGGATGATGGGCCGGCGCAGCAGTACGGTGGTCGTGGCTGAAGGGGCTCAGGATCGTGAGGGGCGTCCCATTACCGGCGAACAGGTCAAAAAGGTGCTGGAGGAGCGACTGGGCCTGGATACCCGGCTAACCGTATTGGGCCATCTCCAGCGGGGCGGCGCGCCCAGCGCCTTTGATCGCTACCTGGCGACTGTTTTGGGGTATGCGGCGGTCGAAGAAATCGTGGCTGCCACCGCCGACACCCCCCCCAAGTTGCTTGGGTTACACAACAACCAGGTCATCCGCACCCCCCTAACCGAGTGTGTTCAAAAATCTCAGTCGATTGCCGATTTGATCGACGCCAAAACGTATGACAAAGCCCTGAGTCTGCGGGGGAATAGTTATGACGAAGCCTTCCGCACGCTGCGCACGCTGGTCCGCGCTCTGCCCCACCCGCCGCCGCCCGACCAGAAGCAACTACGGCTGGCGGTGATGACGGCCGGTTCGCTGGCCCCGGGTATGAATATGGCCATCCGCACGGCCACCCGGCTCGGCATCGACAAAGGCCACACGATTTTGGGCATCAAAACCGGCTTCCGGGGCTTTATCGACGGTGAGATCGAGGAGCTGGATTGGATGAGTGTTGATAGCTGGGCCTCGGAGGGGGGATCGAACTTGGGCACCAACCGGCACAGACCGGAGGGGACTGATTTCTACGCCATTGCCCGCCAGATCGAGGCGTTGAACATTGATGGTCTGCTGGTGATCGGCGGCTGGACCGGGTATGAGACGGTCCACGATATGTTCAAGCGACGAGACAGTTTCCCGGCTTTCAATATCCCGATGATCTGCCTCCCGGCTACGATCAACAACAACCTGCCGGGGGCCGAGTTGAGTGTGGGGACGGATACCGCCCTGAACAACATTCTCGACGCCGTGGACAAAATCAAGCAGTCCGCCGTGGCCACCCGCCGCTGCTTCGTCGTCGAGGTCATGGGGCGTTACTGTGGTTATCTGGCTCTGATGAGCGGGTTGGGCAGCGGGGCCGAGCGGGTTTATCTCCACGAAGAGGGGGTGAAACTGGCCGATCTCCGGGCCGATGTCGCCCGACTGACTGAAAATTTCCAAAAAGGCAAACGGTTGGGGCTGGTCATCCGCAATGAGTATGTCAGTGCCTTCTACAACGCCGAGTTTATGATGGCCCTGTTCGAGGAGGAGGGGAAAGATGTCTTCGATGTCCGCTACTCGATCCTGGGGCATCTCCAACGCGGGGGCGACCCGTCGCCGTTTGATCGCATCCAGGCCATCCGGCTGGCCACGCGCTGCATCGAGTATCTCGTCGAAGAAGCCAATGCGGGATCATCCGGCTGTTCCTTCATCGGTCTCCAGGCCGGCAAGACCCAAATCACCGGCATCGACGATTTGCCCCGGATGACGAATGTGGAGCTACAGCGCCCCAAAGAGCAATGGTGGATGGCCTTGCGGCCCATTGTCAGCCTGATGTCGGGCAAAGAGCATTGACGCAGTTTTCGCGGGGATTTGGGGATTAGGGGGATAAATTTTTAGATAAAATCCCCAAATCTCCTAATCCCCGCTATGGTATCGCTGTTTTTAGGGCGTCGGCTGAATAGATCAGCAATTCTCAGATACTTTCGTTTTATGCCTTGATAAGTGACCCTCAATGACCCACCCAACAACCTACCTCGCCCTCGGTAGCAATCTCGGCGACCGGCGGGCCAACCTGACCGGGGCCATCGACCAGCTCCGCGCCCACCTGACCATCACCCACACCTCCTCGATTTACGAAACGGCCCCGGCCTACGTCACCGATCAACCCAGCTTCTACAATATGGTCTTGCAGGGGCAGACGGCTCTTTCGCCTCACGACCTCCTGCACACCCTCCAATCAATCGAGCGGGCGTTGGGGCGGCGGGAAACCATCCGCTACGGCCCCCGGCCCATTGATCTGGACATTTTGCTGTACGATGATCTCCAATTGGAAACGCCTGAGCTGACTATCCCCCATCCCCGGATGAGCGAACGAGCCTTCGTCCTCATCCCCCTGGCCGAAATCGCGTCCGATCTTATTATCCCCGGCCAGACCGAGCCGGTCCAAACCCTGGCCGACCATCTGACTACCGAGGGGGAGGGACAGATTTTGCGGGTGGTGACCGAGAGTTAACAAGAGGAGATTTGTAAGAGAGAAAGGATGATCTTGATGTTGAAATACCCACCTGAAGAAATCCAAGAGCAAATTGAACAACACTGGCAAAACCTATTACTCATCAGATCCTTAACACCATATCTCAAGTTCTCTTTAATTGGGTATAAATCTTGGCATACTGCCCATTTATATAAAAAAGAGGGGTATAGCGCAACAGTCTGGCTTGATCAACCTTTAACTCAAGAAAAAATCGAAACTATTAATTTTGCCAGCAACTCGATCAATCAGAGTTTTGTTGTTAGATTATGGGCCTATCTTGAATACTGTGGGGTCTACGAACAGATAGATCACAGTTTGAAAGGGCATGATGAGATTGATATATTACGTCGGTTGAGAAATCATTTTGCCCATAAATCTGGGGACTATAACCCGGATAATAAAAAACAAAGAAAAACATATAACCGTATGATTGAAGTTTTTAATCTTGATCTTCAGCGTTATCCCGAAAGCAATCGGTTATTTCCGGTTTCTATTGATGAAGTGCTTAAACCTTTGGTCGAGGGTTGTAAAAGATATGTTAAGGCACTTGAGACCGAAGAATAGCTAACAATTTGGTTAATTGGAAAGAGAACGGGTGAAAGACAAGTCACAGTAGTCGAAGTTATCCTTGTCCACTTACCCCGTCAATGCTACAATTACTTCCAAGCGAGTTACTACTGAAGTGAGGAAACAATGACCATCAACCTTGACCTGCCTGCCGATTTTGAGGCTGCCCTGCGGGAAGCGGCCCAGCAAGCCAATCTGGAGCCGGATGTCTACATCCTCCAAACCCTCCGCGAACACCTACAGCACGTTCAGCAACAGCCACCCCACCTGCCTAAAGCAGAAGCCGATTTGCTGCAACAGATCAATTTGGGGCTGTCGGCAGAGACGTGGCAGCGTTACCATGCCCTGGTCGCTAAACGTCGGGCGAAAACCCTAACCGATGAGGAGCAGCAGGCTTTAATTGCTCTTTCTGATCACCTCGAAGCGGCCAACGCCCGCCGCATGGCCGCCCTGGTCGAGTTAGCCCGGCTGCGACAGACCTCGTTGGCCCAGGTGATGAAAGACCTCGGTATTCAGCCCCCTCCTTATGTCTGAGCCACGTCTAAATGCTGAACAGCGTAAAGTCGTCGCTGAGCGGGCCGGTTACTGTTGTGAGTATTGCTACAGCCAACTTCGCTTTTCTCCTGACCCTTTCTCTATTGAGCATGTTTTGCCCCGGTCTAGTGGCGGGACTGATGAAATGGACAACTTGGCTCTAGCCTGCCAGGGTTGTAATAATCGTAAATACACCAGCGTCGAAGCCATTGATCCTGTTTCTGGCCAAATGGTGCCTCTCTATCATCCTCGACAAGATCAATGGGAGGAACATTTCGGCTGGAATGAGGATTTTTCGTTGATTGTTGGCTTGACAGCCACGGGTCGAGCCACGATTGAAAAGCTACAAATCAATCGAGAGGGCGTCGTCAATTTAAGGCGCGTCTTGCATTTTGTTGATGAACACCCACCCGGAACAAAATGGTAATAGTCTGCCCTTTTTTGACTCGTTTGACCCCCACCTCTATACTTCAGCCATCAAACTGCCACCCCAGGGGAGTTCCAAGATTTAGATCATCCAAAACACCATTGACTGATGTGAGACGTGAAACGTGATCTGTGAAAACTTTGGCCGGATAGTCTCACGCCTCGCGGATCACGAATTACGCCATTTGGATAATTATTTTCTTGGAAATGCCTAATAACACAGAAAGGAATAAACAGTCGTGTCCCGGATTTTGAACAAAGCGCTTCGCAGCAAAATTACCACAGCCGAAGAAGCAGCCAGCCTGATCCCGACCGATGTCAATGTCGGTATGAGCGGTTTCACCGGCAGCGGGTATCCGAAAGATGTGCCCCGTGCCCTGGCCTTACAGATCGCCAACGCCCACATCGAGGGCAAACCTTTTCAAATTGGCCTCTGGACCGGCGCTTCCACGGCCCCCGAATTGGATGGGGCCTTGGCCATGGCCGATGCCATGCGGCTCCGCTTGCCTTATCAATCTGAGCCGGTCACCCGTAAACGGATCAATGCCGGCGACATCGAATATATCGACCTGCATCTCAGCCACGTGCCCCAATACGTCGGCTATGGCTTTCTGGGTAAGCTCGATTTCGCCATCATCGAGGTGACGGCTATTCGGGAGGATGGCCGGCTCGTGCCGTCCAGTTCCCTCGGCAACAACAAAACCTGGCTCGACCACGCCGAAAAGGTTATTCTGGAGGTCAACGCCTGGCAAAACGAAAAATTGGAAGGGATGCACGACATCTATTACCACACCGCCGACCCACCCACGCGCCAGCCGATCCCCATCATTTACGCCGATGACCGCATCGGCGATCCCTACCTCCGTTGTGATCCCGCCAAAATCGTGGCCATTGTCGAAACCGACGATCACGACCGCAACAGCCCCTTCACCCCCCCTGACGAAACATCCTACCGCATCGCCGACCACATCCTCAATTTTCTCGAACACGAAGTCAAACAGGGGCGCTTGCCCGACCCCACGCTACTGCCCCTCCAATCCGGTGTCGGTAATATTCCCAACGCCGTTCTCATCGGCCTCCAAAAAAGCCGCTTCGAGAATATGACCGCCTACACCGAAGTCATTCAGGACGGGATGCTGGATATGCTCGATACCGGCACGCTGCGGACGGCCTCGGCCACAGCCTTTTCCCTCAGTCCCGACGCCCTCGACAAGTTCAACCAAAATATTGATTTCTACCACGACAAAATCATTCTGCGCTCCCAGGGCCTCAGCAACCATCCCGAAGTGGTGCGGCGTCTCGGCGTGATTGCGATGAACGGCATCATCGAAGCCGACCTGTACGGTAACATCAACTCTACCCACATTATGGGCACTCGCATCCAGAATGGCGTCGGCGGCTCCGGCGACTTTGCCCGCAACGCTTTTTTGTCGATTTTCATGACCCCCTCGACCGCGAAAAAAGGGGCCATTTCGGCCATCGTGCCGATGGTTTCCCACACCGACCACACCGAACACGACACCCAGATCGTCGTCACCGAACAGGGCCTGGCCGACCTGCGGGGCCTGTCCCCCAAGCAGCGGGCACGGGTCATCATCGACAACTGCGCCCACCCCGACTACAAACCGGCTCTCAACGAATATTTCCACCGCGCCCTGGCCATGTCTCCCGGCAAACAGACGCCGCACCTGCTCGAAGAGGCGTTTAGCTGGCACACCCGCTTCATCGCTACCGAAACAATGGCCCGTTGAGTCAAGTGGGGCACAAGACCCTAAAGGTTCCCATAGATCAGGCACAAAATGATCTGTTTACGGTGACGAAGCTGCTTTCAAACAACCTTTATGGACAAAACCTTTAGGGTCTGGCTCTAAATTTAGAATTGCTGTCTGGCCTCTGTTTTATTTGACATTTTTTGTCGATGGCTATAACGTGTACGTTGTCCTGATAACCTTAGAACGTCCTAAATGAATGGAGAAAAAATGACCACTTTGATTAACAAAACTGTTGTGGATGCCCTCAATCAACAAGTGATTGAAGAATTTACGGCCTCCCATCAATACACAGCGATGGCCTTCTATTTTGAAAGTGAAACGTTGCCGGCTCTGGCTGCATTTTTCCACGCCCAGTCGGATGAGGAGCGGGAACACGGCATGAAACTTCTGCATTACATCGGTGAAGCCGGGGGACAACCCATCGTCCCGGCCACGAAAGAGGTGAAAAATCATTTCGAGGATGCGGCAGAGGTGGTCGAAATGGCGCTGGATCAGGAAATGACGGTGACCGAGCAAATCAATAGCCTGGTCGATCTGGCTATCGCTGAAAATGACCATCTGACTCGCCACTTCCTACAATGGTTTGTCGAGGAACAGCTCGAGGAAGTGGCCAGTATGTCCGCGTTGTTGAGTGTTGTCCAGCGGGCCGGTCAAACCAACCTGCTGCTCGTCGAGGAGTACCTGGCCCGAAACCCGAGGGAAGAGGAGTAATTCAAAAAGCTGTCCGCATAAAAAAAAGCTCCCATCATCAGGGAGCTTTTTTTATTCAATTCTTCAATTCAATCAATTCAATATCAACATCAGGTATTGGGTTAGTCGGTGGCAACCGCCAACTTCGGATAAATCATCCCGCCCAAGGAGCTAAACAGCCCGGACACCAGCGAGCCGATGACCCCGTAGATGAGCAGGGCACCGAAGATACGGCCGGTGATGGCGATGGCGTCGGGGGAGAGGCTGCTCAGGAAGAGGGGCAGTTGGTCGGGGGGGAATTGGGCGGCGACGCCCTGGCCAAAGTTGACCATAAAAATACCGGTCGCAGCCAGGATCATCGCGGCTAAACCGCCGTAGATGCCCGACCAGAACCCGGCCATCCAGCCCACTTTGCCACCATCCTGGCTCGTTTGCACCTTGTCCCCGGCGATAATGCTGGCCAGCATCCCCGTGCAGAGCCAGACGACCAGGAAGCCGGGAATAACCAACAAGGCCAGGAGTTGGAAGGGGATCAAGCTGATGAGCATCAGCAGCAATATCCCAAACCCGCCAACCAAACTGGCCTTGAGACTGGACGCGACTAACGAGCCGCTATCTTTTCGTTTTTGAACTTTTATAGCTTTACTTTTGGTTCTTTGGCGACGGCGCGTCGGTCGAGATTGTACCAGTTGAGATTGCGACCGTCTTTGCATAGCTGCAGTCATAGTTTTCTTTCCTTCCCTCGCTGTTTAAGGTTTTGGGGGCACCGGTTGTTCCCGAAACCGGCACGCCTCTTAGTTGCATAAAATTTCACGAGTTATTTTAGATTATAGCATGAACGCCTATTGTTTGGCAACTCTGTTTAGGCAATTTGGCGTAGTTGGCGATTGTGCTATTATTACTACGCCATTTGGCCTAAGTGCTTTGTACTCAAACGTGGCGGATTGTACTATGAATCGAACCGTCTGTCAAACGCAACTTTATGTCTGAAAAGCGTAACACATTTGGCCTACAGGACGTTTGCTAAGATGGTTCATTACACGAGATGTAGAGATGTAGGAGGCGACAACCGTATGCCAGAGACGAAGAAACCCCAATCACGTTATTCCGACCCTGATACCCATCAAGCCAGAGATTTCTGCCTGGTCAAGTTGATTGATCGGTGGGACCCCACCGTTAAGCACGCTTTGGTTCGCCTAGCCCATATCCTGTGGCCGCCCCATCGCCTGCTGGGCCTGATCCCGGTTAGGTCTTACCGGCTGTGTGCCGAACGGGTCGATGAATTGACCCATATGTGGTGGGTCGAACAGGCCCATCCTTTCGAACACCATAAATATGCGGCCTACGGCATCAAGTTGACCCTGGACCTTTTGGGCCAGCCGGTCATCACCGTTCAGAGCGGCGATACGACCTACCCCGTCCCGACCCTGACGACCGAGGCCCTGGAAGCGACGCTCTCCCTGGCTCGCCACGACGCGCCTATTATAATTTGTCGGGAACGGGGGCGGTTGTAAAGACCCGTAGGACCGTTCGATACATTCATAATGGGTTCATCATACATAGCCGAATTATGTTTCCCGCCTTACTGATAGGCCAAACTCTCTCGAACGCTGACCCGGCTGGCGCTGCGGGCCGGGAACCAACTGGCGATGATGGCCAGCAGGGTGATAATGGCCAGCCAGTAGAACGCGCCGAGGATCGAAACGCTATAGGTCAGGTCGGTCTCCATAATCGACTCCAGAGCGGCGGCCATCAGCCGGCCGGCGGGCAGGCTCAAGGGCCAGGCGATGAGCCAACTGAGCCAGGCCAGCATCAGCCCCTCGCCGATGAAGATTTGCATCAGGTGCAACGACGAGGCCCCGATGGCCCGCATCACCCCGATTTCCCGCCGCCGCTCCATGACGTTGATCGACAACACCCCGCTCAAGGTCACGCCGCCGACAATGGCGATGACAATCGACATCCCGGCCAGCAGGTTGATGACGATGGCGATGCCGCCGTTCATAATGTTGTCGGTGATCTGGTGGGCGGTGTCTTGATTGCTGGGCCGCACGGGGTAGCCGTTGCGTTCGTAGATGTCCCGTAGTTGGGCGGCGTAGGTCGCTTCACTGGCCGCATCATCCTGCACTGTCTTGATCCGAATGTGGCTGGCCAGACCAACTTCGTGTAGTTCTTTGAGCAATGTTTCGCGGGGGACATTGGCCGCGTCTTCATTGAAAGGGGAAAAAGTCACGCCGACCACCTGCCAACGGGACTCACGCTTGAGGGGAATATCCAGAATGACCCAATCGCCGACCTCAACGCCGATCCGTTTGGCTAAATCTTGGTGCAGCACAACGGCGTAGCTATCGTTCGGCTGGAGCCAGCGTCCCTGGCGCAGGTCGGGCTTGTAGGTCTTGGTCGGCACAGGGATGCCCCGCACATCGGCGCTGAGATCATCGTTGCTGGCCGGGCGGTCGGCGGGGCGCAGCGTTCCATTGCCAAAGCTCCACATCTCGACGCCGGTCACGGCGGGGTGGGACAGGGCCAACGCTTCCATATTTTTGATCCGCTGCTGATCCTCGAAGTTGAGGAAGACGTTAGCCTCGAAGATCGAAAAGAGGGTTTCGCCAAAAGTGTGTTGGAGCGAGGTCTGGGCGTTCATGACCATCATGAAAATCAAGCCGCTGCCGATCAGGGTGATTTGAGTCAGGATGACCCGGCCCCGGTTGCGAAAGGTGTTGCCGATGGTCAGGGCCAGGGTGCGGGGAAAGGCTTTGGCTCTGGCCAGCAGCCGGTCGATGAGGCTGGCCGTGCCCCCCAAGCCGTAGGTGTTGATCGCCTCCCGAACGGTCAACCGCGCCCCGATCAGGATGGGGATGATGGCCACCACAATCGGGGCCAGCAGGGCCACGACTGCTTGCACGGCGATGACTTGGGGGAGGAGAACTAATGGCCCCGGCGTCATATTGAACATGCCCACCAACAGCACCCGCAACTGCTGCGCCCCCAGCGCCCCCAGCGGAATGGCCAGCAGCAGGGCCAGACAGGCGTAGATAAAGACCTGGCTAAAGAAGACGCCCAACACTTGCCAAAACGAGGCACCGATGGCTTTCATCATCCCGATTTGGGGGATTTGTTGGCTGATGATAGCGGTGATGGTGTTGTAGACCAGAAAGAGACCCAGAATCAGCGACAGGGCGGCCATCGTGGTCAGAATGAAGAAGATGCCGTTCAGATCCTCTTGGATGAAATGCGTGTCGGGGTTGGTGGTGCGGGTTCCTTCGGGCAGGGCCGCGCCCACTTCGATATCTTGCTTCTCCAGATGGGCCTGGATACGGTCGGCGGCTTGGGTGGCGGTTGTCGGGTCATATTCCGGCAGGGTGGCATAGATACGGTTGAAGTTCGGCTCGCCGGTCAGTTGGCCGAACCGTTCGCGGGTGGTGTACAGGGTTGGACCGCCGCCAAATCCGGCCGGGGCCACCATCGTGTTGTAAACCACGCCGCCAATCTCGACGACGTAACGTTTCTCCTCGATTTCGATATGAACCTGATCGCCTACTTCCAGACCGTGGCCCCGTTCAACGGTGAACAGCTTCCGCTCAGGCCAGGCCCCGCTATCCAGCGTCAGCAGGCTGACGGTCTGCTCATCATAATCTTCGCGGGCGATCAACGTACTCGTCTGCCAGGGATCGTCAGGCGTGAGCCGCCATTTGATACCCTCTTCCAGGTGTCCTTCAACGCTCTCGATCCCCTCCAAATCCTCCAATGTGTCGAGCATCGCCGAGTCGATGGCCGGGTCGCTCCATAGGCCGATGACCGGTGGGTTGGCCTTGCGCCAGACGTGGGTGATGTCCTGGCTGATAAGTTCCAGCGCCCCCAGCGTCGTGCCGATGGCAAACGCACCGATGGCGATAATGAGGACGACTTGCACCGTCCGCCCCTTGCTTTCCCATAGATCGTACCAGGTTTTATGGCGAATAACGCCCATAGCGTATCCCTCGTCTCGATTCTGAGTTTATTTTCAGTAGACCGCAGCATCTTGAGTAGACCGAGGCATGAGGTCGTATCGAAAGGTGCTGCGGTCTACTGATTCTGTAACGCAAATTGCCAATTTGCGGCGAGTTATGGCTCCAAGAACAATTTAGCAAATTGTTCTACGCTCATCCGAAATCCAATAGTCTGTACGCAGGCCGGGAAAAGAAGTTTCGAGAACGTGACAGGCTGTCCGTTTCAGGGTACAATCGGGGCGTAAAATGTGAAACGCGAACGCAAATCGTAAGGAGACAAACCGTGGCAGAATTAGGGATTATGGTAGAAGGCCAGGAAGATATGACCTGGGAGCGATTTTTCCGGCTGGCCGAAGCGGTAGAGGATTTGGGCTTTGCCCACCTCTTCCGTTCCGATCATCTGACCGGCATTTACGGCTACCCGGAGCGGGCCACGCTGGCCCTGTGGCCCTCGTTGACAGCCCTGGCCATGCGGACCAAGCGCATCCGCTTCGGGCCGATGGTCTGCGCCATCACCTTCCGCCACCCGGTGATGGTGGCTAAAATGGCGGCGGCGGTCGATCAACTATCCGGCGGGCGGCTCGATCTGGGGCTGGGTGCCGGCTGGAACGATATGGAGCATCAGATGTTCGGCATCGACTATCCCCGCTACGGCACTCGTTTGGAGATGTTGGATGAAGGGGCCACGGTCATCAAGGCCCTCTGGTCGGGCCAGCCGACGACCTTCGAGGGGCAGCATTTCCAACTGGACAAGGCCCAAAATCATCCCCCGCCCGCGCAGACAGAGCCGACGCTGATTATGGGCGGTAAAGGGGAGAAGACGCTGAAAATCGTGGCCAAACATGCCACCGAATGGAACTTTGCTTACGGCAGCGTCGATTTTTTCCGAGAGAAATCGGCGGAACTGGATGAAAATTGCGCGGCCATCAACCGCGACCCGGCCACCATGCGCCGCTCGTTGATGACTCCCTTCGTCATTGGCCCGGACGAGGCGGCGGTTCAGCAACGCATCAACGCCCACCGAGCGACGTTCAACGATTTGCCCGCGACCCTGGCCGAGTGGCAGGCAGCCGGCTTCATCGGCGGCACGCCCCAACAGGTCATCGAGCAGCTCAAGACGTTCGAGGCCGCCGGGGTAGCCCGGTTTATGCTCCAGCAGAACGATCTGGATGACATCGCCTCGCTGGAGTTGCTGGCAGAGACCGTGTTGCCGCACGTCTAACCGCTGGTGAGACAGACCACATCTCCCACTCTCTTAATCCCCCAATCTCCGACCCGCAGAGGGGGGATTGCTTCGCTACGCTCGCAATGACAAAACCACAATTACTTTATTTACA
>CAZWZZ010000067.1:0-14353 GCA_964638395.1 uncultured Caldilineaceae bacterium | reverse complement strand
AGCCTTTGCAAATCGGGATAGAATTGCCGCTCCGGGGTCTGCCACATCGCCGCCGGATCAGCCGGATAATTGGTCAGGGTCACGTGATCGAAATTTCGGTACATAGCCTAATTTTAGTCTGAGTAGGCGTAATGGCAATTAAGTTACCGGCGCGTCACGCTTTACGCGCCCTTTACGTTTCCGGCCTGACATAGTATACTACCTCCGCCAAGTTCGAAATTCAATCTAAAAGGAGACTTTATGCCAAATCGATTAGCCAACGAGAGCAGCCCATATCTGCTGCAACACGCCAATAATCCGGTTGAGTGGTATCCGTGGGGGGAGGAGGCCCTGCGGATTGCCAAAACCGAAGATAAACCTATTTTCCTGAGCATCGGCTACTCTGCCTGTCACTGGTGCCACGTGATGGAACATGAGAGTTTTGAGAGTGAGCAGACGGCCCAGGTTATGAATGAGCTATTTGTCAACATCAAAGTGGATCGGGAGGAGCGGCCCGACCTGGACTCGATTTATATGGATGCGGTGGTGGCCATGACCGGGCACGGGGGCTGGCCGATGAGCGTTTTCCTGACACCGGAGGGTACGCCCTTCTATGGGGGGACCTATTTTCCGCCGACGCCGCGCCAGGGCATGCCCGCGTTTGAGCAGGTTCTCCGCAGCGTGGCCCACGCCTACCACAACCAGCGGGAAACCATCGACCAAAATGGCAGCAGCCTGATGGCCCGCATCGAAGCGACCATTCCCCTGCAAGGCGAAGGCTCGCTCGATGAGGCCGTGCTGGATTTGGCCACGCAGACCCTGGCAAGCAACTTCGACTGGAGCCACGGTGGCCTGCGCGGTGCCCCCAAATTTCCGCAACCGATGACCTATGATTTTCTGCTGCGTGCCCATCAGCGCAGCGGCTCGGAGCGGGTCTTGAATATGGTTGAGTTGACGCTGCAAAAGATGGCCCGGGGGGGGATGTATGACCAACTGGGGGGCGGTTTCCATCGCTACTCGGTGGATGGCGTCTGGCTGGTTCCCCATTTCGAGAAGATGTTGTATGACAATGCCCTGTTAGCCCGGCTCTATCTTCATACCTACCAATTGACCGGCAGAATCTTTTACCGCCACATCGTCGAGGAGACGCTCGATTACGTCATCCGGGAGATGACCCACGCCGACGGCGGTTTTTACTCGACCCAGGATGCCGACAGCGAAGGGGTGGAAGGCAAGTTTTTCCTGTGGACGCCGGATGAGGTCAAGGCCATTCTGGGCGATGCGGACGGAGAAATTTTCTGTCGCGCCTACGACGTTCGACCGGGCGGTAATTTCGAGGGCAAATCTATTCTCAACATTCCGACTCCGTTCGAGGAGGTGGCGAAAGAGCTTGAGATACCGCTGACAGAACTGGACGAGATTTTGGACCGAGGCCGCCAAAAATTGTTTACCGAGCGGGAAAAGCGGATCAAACCGGCCCGGGATGAGAAAATCCTGACCGCCTGGAATGGGTTGATGCTGGCCGCGTTTGCGGAGGCCGCCCGTGTTTTGGATCGAGCCGATTACAGAGAAGTGGCTATAAAAAACGCCGAATTCGTGCTATCGACGATGCAGCAGGAGGGGCGGCTGTTCCGCACCTGGAAAGCGGAACCGGGTCAGGCTAAACTGATGGGGTATCTCGAAGATTACGCTTTTTATGCCGACGGCTTGCTGGCCCTCTATCAAACCACCTTCGAGCCGCGCTGGTTCCAGGAGGCCCGGAGTTTGATGGATGTGGTGCTGGCCCGTTTTCAGGATAAAGAGAATGGCGGCTTCTACGACACGGCGGATGACCACGAAAAGTTGGTCGTTCGGCCCCGCAGTTTGCAGGATAACGCCACGCCTTGCGGCAATAGTATGGCCGTGCGGACGTTATTGATGCTGGCGGCTTACACCGGGCAGGCTGACTATGAAGCACCGGCCGTCAAAGCCCTGGTTTCCCTGCAACAGGCTATGAGCCAATACCCCAGCGCCTTCGCCCATTGGCTAGGGGCCTTGGCCTTTGTCACCGCGCCGCCCAAAGAAGTGGCCGTCATCGGCTCGCTGGAGGGGGAGGGAACCAGACAACTGCTTCAAACGTTACAACAGCCCTATCGCCCGCACCAGGTCGTGGCTGTCACCGAAGAAAATCAAACTGACGGCCATCCTGAACTGATCGAGGGACGACCGGCCCAGGATGGACAGCCCACCGTCTACGTGTGCCAAAATTTCACCTGCCAACAGCCGGTGACGACGGTCGAAGCTCTGGAGCCTTTATTGGCCGGATGAGCCGGTGTAATCAGCAGACCGCAGCATCCTTCGATACAACCTCGTCCCTCGGTTTACTCAGGATGCTTGCGGTCTGCTGATAATGGAACAGATAATGGAACAGATAGAAAAGATGGAAGAGATGGAAGAGATGGAAGAGAAAGAGAAAAGCCACCGAGATTTCGGTGGCTTTTCACGATAAATATTAGAATTTCAACGAAATAAAATTAGAGGTTGCTGACAACGTTACTGAAGACGTTACCAACGACAGGGCCGAGGATCAACAGGATAGCGATCACGACGATGGCGACCAGCACCAAGATCAACGCATACTCTACCAAACCTTGACCTTCTTCACGGGGCAGAAACAACATGGTTAAAGTTCTCCTTTCTTTAGAGAATTTAAAGTGGGATTTTGTAGTACCAATGTACTGCCAGTTTTCAGTATATCACATATTATGGATTTTGCAATAGGCCAAAAATGAATTTTAAGACAAACCCCTTTTTGCCTGGCCAGATTACAACTTTTTTTCGGTTCTGACGTATTGCATGATATAATATCGCCATAGCCATCCTTAAAGAAAGGTTAAGTTGATGCCAATCATTCTTGTCATTCTGTTTTTTATCATCGGGACCCTCATTATCGGCGGGGCGTTGTTGTATCTCTCGGTGCGGGGTGTCGCTAAATTAGCCGATGTTAGCGGCGGAACCTCCCTCTCTCGCCCCGTGAAGCGTTCCATCCGGGAATCACGCCATTACGGGCGGATGATTACCAGGGCTGTCAAACAGTGCCCGCCCGGCCCTTTACAGGAGCGGCTGACCTTGACCATTAAGCCCGTCGATGAATGGCTGGCCAAGCTCAACAAGCTGGAAAAGGGCCTGGAAAAAGCCAACGGCCAGCGTAACCTCAGCCGCGAGCTACGACAGGTGGATTTTGAAATCGAGCAACTGCGGCGGCAAACTTTGAGCGCCGAGGGTCGAGAAGCCACCTATCTGCACGAGTTGGTGGAAAGCAAGCGGCAACACCTTCAAGTTTTGAAGGAGCTACAGGCGTTTCAGACCCAGGCCGAGTTAAAAATCCGCAAAATTGCCAGCGACTTAGGGGCCACACACGCTGAAATTCTCCTGATCGTCGCTCGGGGTGATTTCAACGAAAACCGTCTCAATCGCCTCGATGAAAATTTACAGGATCACCTATCCGGCATGCGGGATGTCTTGCAAGCAATGGATGAGTTGGGCTACAGCCGGAGCGCCGCCAATTATTAGCCGAGGGCCAAGACCGTATCGAAAATCGCTTCGGCCACATCAATTTTACGCATCAAGGGCAATTCCTTAACCGTCCCATCCTTGACTAACAAGACGACCCGGTTCGTATCGACGGCAAAGCCGGCATCGGCGGCATTGACGTCGTTGGCAACGATCACATCCAATCGTTTCCGCTCCAATTTTCCCCGCGCATTCGCCACTAAATCCTCCGTTTCGGCGGCAAAGCCGACCGTGATTTTGGGACCCTGTCCGGCTGCCTTTTGGGCCGCCACCTCGGCCAAAATATCGGGATTGCGGCCCAATTCGATGACCAACCCTTCGCCATGCTCATGTTTCTTGATCTTCTGTTGGGCTACACGTTTGGCCCGAAAATCGGCCACAGCCGCCGCCATGACCAACATATCCGCCTCCCGTGTGGTCGTTAGCACGGCATCCTGCATCTCCTCGGCCGAATTGACCGGAATGACTTCGACACCAACGGGGGCAGGCAACGGGGCTGTTGTAATGAGCGTCACCATCGCGCCCCGATTGCGGGCCACGGTAGCAATGGCGTAGCCCATCTTGCCGGTGGCCCGGTTGCCAATGAAGCGCACCGGATCAATCGCCTCCCGCGTGCCGCCTGCCGTGACGACCACCCGCTGTCCGGCCAAATCTCCCCGGTGGCCTAAAACCACCTGCACCATCTCCAAAATCTCCTCCGGTTCAGCCATCCGCCCCGGCCCAACCTCGCCGGAGGCCAGCCGCCCTTGAGCCGGGCCGACCATAGTCGCCCCCCACGCCTCCAGTTTGTTAACGTTGGCCTGGGTGGCCGGATGTTGCCACATATCCGACTCCATCGCCGGGGCCAACAGCAGCGGGGCCGGAGTGGCCAGGGCAATCGTGGACAGCAAATCATCGGCCAACCCCCCGGCCAACTTGCCGAGTGTGTTCGCCGTGGCCGGGGCAATCAGCAGTAAATCGGCGTCGTTGGCCAACACAATATGGGGAATATTTTCGCCATCGGGAATGGTAAAAATGTCGGTGTAGACGCCCCGGTGGGTCAACGCCTGGAACGTCAGGGGCGCAATGAATTTCTGGGCAGCCGCCGTCATGACCACATCGACCACCGCCCCGGCCTGAATCAGCCGGCTACAGACCGTCGCCGCTTTGTAAGCCGCAATGCCGCCCGTCACCCCCAGCACGATCCGTTTGTCTTGCACAATTCTAATGTCATTCATCTCCTACTCCTCCTCACCACATCCATACTCAGTGGACCGCAGCACCCTTCATACAACCTCGTTCCTGGTAAGATAGATTTACTGAGGATGCGATTATGGTCTACTGATACTTACATCTCTATTTCTGGTTCATCTCCCAAATCAAACGCAACCCTTCGAGGGTCAACCAGGGATTAACAATCTGGATGACATCCGTCTGGGCGGCCATCGTCTCGGCCAGTCCCCCGGTGCCGATGACGCGCATCGTGGGACCGAGCGACTTTTTGAAGCGAGCGACCACTCCCTCCACCAATCCAACATAACCATACATCAAACCACTTTGCATAGCCTGCACGGTATTCTTGCCGATGACGTCGGGGGGCGGCACAAAGTCGATGCGGGGCAATTTAGAGGTTCGGCTGAACAAGGCTTCGGCGGCAATGCCGATACCCGGCGCGATAGCCCCCCCTAAATAATCTCCTGTATCCGACACGGCATCGAACGTGGTGGCCGTGCCGAAATCAACCACGCAGGCCGGGCCGCCGTACAGGTGATAGACGGCCGCCGCATCCACAATGCGGTCGGCCCCCACATCCTGGGGACTGTCAACCGCTACCGTCACCCCGGTCTTGGTGTCGGCATCGACCAACAGCGGCTTCTGCTTGATAAAACGTTCCACCATTTCGGTGAAAACCTGGGTCAGCGGCGGGACGACGCTGGCCATCGCTACCCCCCTGATTTGCTCAAATTCCAATTTTTCGTGACGCATCAGCCCCAGAATGATGATGCCGTACTCATCGGCCAGGCGGCCATAATCGGTTTTGATCCGCCAATGGTACTGTAACGTTCGCTGAGCATCATACACCCCAAAGGTGATGTTTGTATTTCCAATGTCAATGGTTAGCAGCATAGGTCCCATCCCATGTCAAGTTTATAAGTCCGGCACATTATACCACAACTCCACAAACGCTCGAATTGGGCTTTAGCTCCAATACTGTTCAAATAAGCCCCCCCAGCCCCCCAAAGGGGGGAGCAACAAAGCGAGATTCCCCCCGCTGGGGGGCTAGGGGGGGTGGCGAGCGACATAGCTCCGAAGAATCGTCTTATTTGAAAGGTATTGGCTTTAGCTCCCCTCAAAAGCGGCCACATCATCAGGGCGATCAAAATCTTGCAAAATCGCCCGACTGGTGACGGCTACCCGCTCGGCCCGGTGGCTATAGGCCCGGAGCAGGGGCCGCCCGCCGGTGTCCCCGCTGATTTGGTGCAACTCGGCAAAGAGGGCACGGTCGAAGAGAACGGGATTGCCTCGCCGCCCCTCAAACTCCGGCCAGACGAGCGGGGCCAGCGTTTGCCGGTGGCGTTCGATCAGGGCATCAATGATGGCCGGGCTGAGGTGGGGCTGGTCAACCAGCAAAAAGACGGCGCTATCTACCCCCGGCGGCAAGGTGGCTAAGCCGGTCTGCATCGAGGTGCTTTGCCCCTCGGCCCAACGCTCGTTGATGACGATCTCGACCGGATAGGGCCTCAACTGTGTCTGACACGCTGCGGCCTCTGCGCCCAAGACGACCACCGTCCGCTCGGCGGTCGAGGCCAACGCGGTCTCGACCACCCGCTCGATGAAAGATTGGCCCTGCCACGAGGCTAACTGCTTGGGCGTCCCGAAACGGCTGGAGCCACCGGCGGCCAGAATGATAGCTGCCGTCCGGCCCCGTACTTCGTTGATGGGGGCGTCGCCCCTTCCCACAGCGCCAATCAGCACCGAAGCGATACGGGGGCGGGTCAACAGGTGGTCGGCCAGCCGACGCGCCGCGTCGAAATCGGCCGACCGTTCCGCTTTATTCAACAACGGCACCACCCTGGCCTGCGGGGGTACACCTTTCAACCCACCCTGGGGATGTCCTACCACGGCGGCCACCGTCTCCGGGGTAATTGGCTCCCCTGGCGGTGTCTCGCTTAATTGGCTGACCAGGGCGGCTCGATGGACAAACTCATCGGTGAGGGGCTGTCCCAAAACATCCAGGCCCACGACCGGAACCACGACCGTTGTTTGGCCGGGAATAACCGGCTCATGGCTGGCCGGGGCTTTGAAGGGACGCATACGGGAGCCGTCGGCTTCGTTGATGACAAGATCGAACCGACCGCTGACCGCCAATGCATCGATTACCTCCGGGGACACGCCAAAGGCTTTGCCGCTGGCGGCGTCGGTCGGGCCGACCAGGAGAACCTGGCCGTAAACATCGACGGCCTCGGTCAGCCGGGGCAGCAGCTCGGCCACGCTCTGGCGGTCGGGGTCGAAAAAAATATGGGCCGGTGCCCGTTGGATCTGGGCGGCGAAGATACGGGTGCTGGTGGTGGTCAAGAGTGGCCACGATCCAGCCAGTTCGTTCGCCAGTTGGAACATGGCCGTGGTCTTGCCGCCGCCGCCCACCAGGGCGATCACATCCCCCCGGGTCAGGCGGAGCGCTTGGAAAAGTTTCATAACGGACCTCAATCGAACAAAAGAACAAATTAAATTCCCCCCAGAGGGGGAGCGTGGTATAATAGGATGGCTATCACCTAAATTAATCAAGGAGGTGGAACAGGATGAGGGTTTTGAACTTCTTACTCGGCTTTTTGCTGGGGTCAATCATCGGCGCATCAACCGTGTTACTGACGACGCCAAAAAGTGGCGGCGCGTTTAAGGATGACGTCCGCGCCCGTTTTGATAAGGCGTTGGATGAGGGCCGCCAGGCGGCTGAGGTGCGCCGGACTGAATTGGAAGCTCGATTGGCCACGCTACGGGGCTAACCGGGACGCAACAATCTGGCTGAGCAAACGGCTCAAACCTAATACCTGACCCTGAGGCGCATCACCCTTGGGGTCTTTTATTTGGCGGCCTGGAGGGCTTGCTTGAGAATACGGTCATACATCTTGTCCACAGTGGCCATCTCATCATCATAAAATAGATCCGGGCGGGCCTGGCGAGCCTTCTGGATTAACATCAAACTTTGTTTGGGGCTTTCGCCGTCCATCTTCACCTTGTTGGCCACCAGGGTTCCGCCCATAATCAGCGGCAGATAGAGAAAATCCTCTTCCATCGGGTGTCCGACTTCGATGTTGTCGGCAATATGCTCGGCCACCCCCTGCCGCTCCTCCAGAGACCAGGGCTGTTTACCCACAGTCTGGGCGATGAGGTTAAAGCTGATGGCAATGCTCAGTTTGAGAATATGGTTGTACCCGGCGACGCGAATCACGTGGAGCGCATCGCTGGTCTCAAACCCGGCATCAATGGCCCGCTCCCAGATCGGCAAGAGCAGTCCCCGCCGCCGTTGGGCACTGCTGAGGAAATATTGGCAACTGTAAGTCAGGATTTTGGCCAGGATGATGGCCTCCCCGATCCGCAGCGGCAATCCGGCATCGGCAAAACGAAAGGTGCTTTCGCTGTAAAGGGCGGTGTACAGAGCCTCGACACTCAAATCTTGCTGTAAGCGGCCATCCCGCAGCTTGAGTTCGTGGTTGACCTGCTCCAAAATGCCCATCTGATCTTTGACCCAGATCGATTGGAAGGTGTGTTGCAGTTTGGGCGCTCGTTCGGAGGGTTGCGGCTCTCCGGCGATTTTCAACAAAAATGGGGCCTTTTTGACCGATGTCTCCGTATAGGTGGCCCCCAAGGCCCCCACCAAATTAAGCCCGGTCGGGTTATCAATCGGCCCCTGTCCCAATTTGCTCTGGGATTTGGGCGGGCGGATGCGCTGTCCTTTGCCCTCCGCCGACACTTTCGGCTCCAGCGTCACCTCATGCTCGCCGGCTTCGGCGTGTTCGGTGGTCACGAAAGGCAACGTCAACAGACCGGCCTCGCCTTCTGTTAATTCCAGGCGAATCACCGGACGCTCGACCGCCAAAATCGGCTTGCCCCCGCCAAAGAAGCCTTTCGTCTTGGGCACATCAATTTTGAGGTCAATCGTCAGGGGTACGTTCAGAACGTTTTGCAAAAAAAGGTATAGGTTCGATACCTGCTGCGGAGCGATAGTCTTAGGATCAAAATGACCGGTATATTGCACCCCGCCGGTCTCAAAACGCTTGGACGAGTCGATATATTCGCCCATAATGTCGGGAAATATTTCGGCCATGATTGACCTCCTTGCTTGTCATAACTATGGCTATCATCAACATATCACGTCCCTGCCCTTTTGTCAATGTCAATACTGCTCTAACCAGGCCCGCTGCCGGGCGGCGACAAGCAGTTGCACCATGTTGACGGTGTAGTGAGCGATGAAGGGCACAAACAGCTCGCCGCTCCAGATAAACAGCAGGCAAAAGAGAACGTTGATGCTGCCGGTCAGGATGACGCCCAACTGTCCCTGCGGCAGGTGCATCAGGCCAAAAACGACCGAGGTCAGAAGAATGAGAACAGGTAAGGCCACAGTATCCTGAAACAAGCCCAGCCACAGGGTTCGAAACAGCAGTTCCTCCATCGCTACCGCCGGGATGAAGGCCACCGCCACCGCCGGCCATTCGATGGCCCGCCGGGGCAGGATGTTACGCACCACCAGGGGCGAGTAGACCGACCGCCCAAAACGACCGATGGCCCACACCGTGATGAGATAGATAAAAATTTGGATACCCAGACCGAGTGTCAGTCCCAGACCAAAACTCCGCACCGGCTGGGGTAAAATCAGGCCGAGACGAGCCGGGGACAGTCCGCTCAACCAGGCCAGAAAAAAACAAATCCCGACCAGCAGCAGGCGCACGACCAACTCCGGCGGTGATAGGAGCAGGTTGAAGTCGGGCTGGAACCGCTTGAGCAGTAAATTGCTCTGATAGGTGACAATGCTCAAGACGATTGTCAAAAATATCACAGCCGCCCTGGACAGGTTGAGCCACATATGTGGCGCATCGAAAATCATCATTTCTCCCGCCCCCAATATAGCAAATAGTCAGCAGAGAGGCAATATCCGGTAGTCCGGTAGCAGCCCGAGTAGACCGAGTGTAACGAGGTCGTATCGAGGGGTGCAGGTTCAGCCCACCGATACGCCGCTCCGTAAAAAACACGGAGCGTGCCCCATCTTTCCGTAGATTCCCGGCTGATGTGGCCCAACAAAATGGGCGATTTCTACCCTTCTCCGGCCTCCTATTTCATCCTATACTAAACTTGTTAAAAATCATCTGATAGGAGAGTTTGCATGCAACGCTTGCTAATCGTAGGTTTCCTGACAATCGGACTGTTCCTGACCGCTGCCTGGAACCTGCCCCGTTCCCTCCAATTCAACCCCGTCACCAATCCAACCGCCACCCAGCGTCTCCCGCTCGCCCAGACGGTGACGCCGACCAACAACCTCGAAGTCTCGACGGCCACCTATCTCGGCGATAGCGGCGATGACCAGGCCAACGCGGTCGATGTCGCCCCGGATAACACGTTGGTCTTGGGCGGCACGATGCCCGGCTTCACCCCGGACGGCATCACCCCGACCGACTTGCTCGGCGGCGGTGATGGAGTCGTCATTCGCTTCAACAGCACCGGGCGAGAGATTTTATCCCTAACCCGGATCGGCAACCAGATCAACGATCTGGAGATCAACGGCAGCGGCCTGATCGTCGTCTGTGGCGATTTCGGCGTGGCCACCCTCAACAGCGACGCCGCCAATAGCCTGTGGCATCAAGACCCCGGCGCGGTCAACCGCTGCGCCATCGACGACAACGGCACGGTGGCGGCCATCCGGGATGCCGGGCCGGACACCGCCCACGTTTACGATAGCGGCGGCAACAGCCTGGGCACGTGGGACAGCGGCAGTAGTGGCCGCCACTATTACGATGTGGCCATCGACGCGGCCAACGGCGGGCAGGTTTTTCTGTCCGGCTATGATCAGAAAGCAAGCGATTTGCAAGTGGCCTTTTTGAACGCTTGGAGTTATGCCGGGGTCAAACAGTGGGACAGCTACGACTTTTCGGCCAGCGACACCAAGAACGCCAACAAAGGGGCCGATACCCGGGGCGAGCGGATCGTCGTCGGCAACGACGGCCTGCTCTACTTCGCCGGGAGCATCAACGGCGGAACCGGGGCCTCGATCTTTTCCCGCGACCCGAAAGACATCAACCAAACGGTCGGCGATAAAACCGTCACCACCGACGAATATAACAACCCCTTCAACATCGGCAGCATCAAAATGACCTGGTATGGCCGCTACAGCCCGGCCAGCGGCGATCTGATTCTGGGCCAATCGCTGTTGACCCGCCTCAGCAGCGGCAAGGGCAACTCGATTGTGGCTAAGGCCCTCGATGCCGACGAGAATGGGCGGCTGTACGTGGCCGGGAACAAATCGGCCGATCTCGAAAATCGGGAGCAGCGGCAGATCAACGGCAACCCGGTCGGTAACTACGAGGGCAGCGAAGGCTTTTTGCTGATCGTCTCCCCCGATTTTCAACAGCGGATCGTCTGGACGCCCTTCGCCCGCAGCGGCTTCTCGGCGGGCGGCTCCCCGGCCAACGGCGTCGCCGTCCGCAACGGCCTGGCCGCCGTCGGCCTGACTCACAACGATGCTGAGGGGGACCCGGCCAAACGTCGCTTAATTACCACCGGCTCTCCCCTCCAAGCCGAGCCGCCCGCGCCCTCCCAGGAGGACAGCGACGGCTACCTGGTCGTCTGGCCCCAGATCGGCGTGGATTCGGCCCCGCTGGCGGTGAGCGTCGCGCCGAGCATCGGCTTCGTCGGCTCCAACACCTTCCGGGCCAGCGTTTTCCCCACGACCACAGCCCTACCGCTGACCTACACCTGGCACGTCAGCGGAACGACCGTGCAGACCACGACCGCCAGTTTCAGCCGTGTGGATACGCTGGTTTACACCTGGCCGGTCACCACCCCGGCCCAGACGTTGGTCATCACCGCCGAGAACGCCAAAGGCGTCGTTTCGGCGACCTATACGTTTGATGTGGTGGAGGCCCAACGGGTTTATTTGCCGCTGGTGACGAAGGGGTAGGGGACAATTCAGCCCGACATTCAAAACGACCATTTTGCGCGGAGATTTGGGGATTTGGGATAAATTTTCAGATAAAATCCCCAAATCTCCTCATCCCCGCGATGACATCGCTGTTTTCAGAACCACGGCTGAATAGTTCCACGAAGTCACATTAGACAATCAACGCGCCGTGGGCCGGCTCCAGGCGGGCGCTGAAATGGCGTAGCACCGGCGGCGACTCGACGATGCGGACGCCCCGAATCTGCGTTCGCAGGCTGTTGACGTAGAGTAACACCTCGGCCAGGTAATCGACGTGGCTCTGGGTGTACACGCGGCGGGGGAAGGCCAGCCGCACCAATTCGTTAGCCGCCGGTTTCTCGCTGCCGTCCGGCTGCAAACCAAACATAACCGAGCCAATCTCCACCGAACGGATGCCCCCGGCCAGGTACAGCGCCAGAGATAAGGCCCAGGCCGGGTATTCATTTTGGGGGATGTGGGGCAGCATTGCTTTGGCATCCAGATAGATCGCGTGGCCGCCCGGCGGTTGCACCAGCGGCACCCCGGCCTCGGTCAAAATGTTTCCCAGATATTCGACCGAGCGAATGCGGTAGCGCAGATAATCCTCCTGGAGCGCTTCGTGCAGACCGACGGCGATGGCCTCCAAATCATACCCGGCCAGACCGCCATAGGTTGGGAACCCCTCGGTCAGGATCAGCATATTTTTACAGCGTTGGGCCAGGTCGTCATCATTCAGGGCCAAAAAGCCGCCGATGTTGGCCAGACCATCCTTTTTGGCGCTCATCGTGCAGCCATCGACGTAGCTAAACATCTCCTGGGCAATCGCCAGCGGGCTTTTGTCAGCATACCCATCTTCTCGAATTTTGATAAACCAGGCATTTTCGGCAAAGCGGCAGGCATCCAGATAGAGCGGCACGCCGTGACGGTGGCAAATCTCATGGGCCGCCCGGATATTGGCCATGCTGACCGGCTGGCCGCCGCCGGAGTTGTTGGTGACGGTAATCATCACCAGCGGCACATTGTCAGGATTATCAACCAACACCTGCTCCAGAGCCGCCAGGTCGATATTGCCCTTGAACGGATGAACCAACTGGGGCTGTCTGGCTTCGGCGATGGGGATGTCTAAGGCCGTGGCTCCCCGATATTCGACGTTGGCCCGTGTGGTATCGAAGTGGGTGTTGTTAGGCACGATATTGCCCGGCTTGAGAAGCGAGCCGAAGAGGATACGCTCGGCGGCCCGGCCCTGGTGGGTTGGGATGACGTGTTTCAGGTGGGTGATGTCGTGAACCGCCTCGTCGAAGCGGTAGTAGGAGCGTGCCCCGGCGTAGGATTCGTCCCCCCGCATCATCCCGGCCCACTGCTGCGAAGACATCGCCCCGGTTCCGGAATCGGTCAACAGGTCGATGAGAACATCCTCGGCTTTGAGCAGAAAGAGGTTGTAGCCGGCCTCTTGCAAGGCCGCCGCCCGGTCGGCTTCGGTAGTGCGGCGAATGGGTTCGACCGTTTTGATCCGAAAGGGTTCAATGATTGTTTTAAATTTCATGCGTATCACCTCACTGTGATTTTTATCCGGGCAGTTCGGAAATTTATAGAACAATTTAATGGAGACGGTTGCCCTTACTCCATCACATCTCGTTTTATCAGCGTCAATTCATTCCCCGTATCAGGCAGGGGGCGATAACGTAATTCATCTATCGCCTGTCGGATAAGTGGCAGGCCCAGGCCACCGGGTGGGCGGAGCGGCAGCGGAATGGTCGAATCAGGCGGCGGCACCTGAGTGGGGTCGAACGGCGGCGCTTCATCCCGAAGACGTATCCACAGATCAGCCCCTTTTCGCCCGATGTCCAGCCTGAGCGGTCCGGCCTGGCCTTGATAGCCGTGCAAGAGAATGTTCGACACGGCCTCATCGACAGCCTGTCGAAGAGCGGCAATAACATTCGATTCTAAGCTAACCTGGGTCCCGGTTACGGTCACAAAGTGCCGAATGTCGGCCAAATCCTTTTTGTCGATGACCCTGACCAACGAGGCGATAATCTGCATCACACGTTCAAGTTATAGCGATGTTAAAATGAAGCCAGAGCTTTTTTGCGGTCCGTATGAATCTCCAAAAACATATCAAACCCTGATGTCGATAGGGTACTGGCCACGTCGCGGGAGGGGTTGAGCAGTTTGAAGTGAGCTGATTTGTAGGATCCATCCATCAGGCCCCGTTTCATCGCTTTGTCGCCCTCCGGCGAGGCATCCCGGAGCATATTGAAAATTTGGTGAAACGTTCGCAGCCCGACGCTGCCCACATATCTGACATTGGTCAAATCCAGCAGTAGATGGCGCATCCCTGCTCGATGCGCTTCTTCGGCCTTGGCTTGTAACTCTTCATAGGAATGAATATCGATGTCGCCCTGGACTTCAAAAATAGTCACCGGAACGCGCCCTTGCTCTTGAGAAATCGTAACTTGCATAGTTGACGCCACTGTTATCCTCCTTAATATTTCCCGGTTTTTTCTCGTTTTTGTAAACGACTGTGGCACTGCGGAAAAGCGGCCCAATTCTACCACAGAAAGCGGGGCAGGCCAAGAACTCATTAACATTAGTCGTCGCAGAGGGTGTCAAATAGGAGGTTTATTGTTGAATTAATGACCGGGCTGTGGTAAAGTCGGGCGTCACATCATTCCCACC
>CAZWZZ010000066.1:0-14364 GCA_964638395.1 uncultured Caldilineaceae bacterium | reverse complement strand
ATGGCGAGGGAACCACTCGCCGCCAGCCCCGGCCGGCATCCTCGGCCACCTGCCAACCCTCTTTTTGGCGGCGCATGGCCCGCGCTTTGTCCATAAAAGCGCCGATGGGTTTAGAGGGCGCGGCAAAGGCCGGGTCATCGGCAGCCACTTCGACCTGGGTGACGACTGTAGCCACCGGCCGGTCGAGGCGCAACCGCCGCAAATGGTTGTAGAGATTTTGCTGCAAAGCGTAGCCAATTGCGCCCTGCGTATCGGCCCCGCACACATCCAGCGGGACTTCGTGCAGTTCGTGGGAGGCCAGCTCGGAGCGGCGCAGAATAAAGCCCACCTGCGGCCCATTACCGTGGGCGATGACCACATTCCACCCGGCCTCGATGATGCGGGCGATGTGGCCCGCCGTCTCTCCGGCGGCCTCATACTGATCCGCCACAGATTGGTGTTCCTTATTCTTAATCAGCGAATTGCCGCCGATAGCGATGACGGCCAGGTTGTTGGGGGCGCTGTTGTTCATTTGGAAGCTCCTTGTTATGGGAATTGGGAGATTGGGAGATTGGGAGATTACTGGCGCGATCAATCTCCGAATCTCCTACCTCCCAATCTCCAACTCTATCCCTAACTCATCGTCAAGGCCATGACCGCCTTCTGGGCGTGGAGGCGGTTCTCGGCTTCGTCAAACACGACCGATTGCGGCCCGTCGAGGACTGCATCCGTCACTTCGATGTTGCGGTCGGCGGGCAGGCAGTGCATATAAATGGCGTCCGGCTTGGCCAGGGCCATCCGTCGCTCGTCGGTGATCCAGTCGGCATATTTCTTGCCGATTTCGACGCTCTCGGCCTCATCCTCGGTCGTTACCCAGCAGCCCCAGCTTTTGGGGTAAACCACATCGGCATCTTTGAACCCGGCATCCATATCATCCATAATCTCGAAACTGCCGCCATGCTGTTTGGCGTTGTCGGCGGCTTGCTGGACGATGTCCGGCATCAGCTTGAACTCCGGCGGATGGACCAGACGGACGTTCATTCCGTAACGGCTCATCAACAGGATCAAGCTTTGGGGGACGCTGAGTGGTTTCTGGTAGCTGCTGGCGTAGGCGTAGCTGACGGCGATGGTTTGGCCACGGGGGTCGCCTTTCTTCTCGATGATGGTCATCAAATCGGCCAAAATCTGGAAGGGGTGATAGATGTCACACTGCATATTGAGGACGGGCACCCGACTGGCCTGGGCCACCTCGTTGATGTACCGGTTGCCAAAATGCCAGTCACATTGGCGGATGGCAATGCCGTCGAAATAGCGGCCATAAATCTCGCCGATTTCGGTGGCCGTGTCGCCGTGACTGATTTGGGTGGTGGTGCTGTCGATAAACGCCCCGTGCCCGCCCAGTTGAGCGATGCCCGCCTCGAAACTGGCCCGCGTCCGGGTGCTGGTGAAGAAAAAGAGCAGAGCCAGCACTTTATCCCGCAGATAGGCGTGGTCCCGACCCACCGCCCGCGAGCGTTTCAGATCAAAGGCCAGCTCCATCACGGTATCAATTTCATCTTTGGTCCAGGCTTGAGTCGAGATCATATCTCGACCGCGTAGGTTAGTTTGCATTGTTGGTCTCCTTGGTTGTCGGTTGTCAGTTGTCAGTCGTTAGTTGTTGATTGTTAGTAAAATTCATAACTAATGACTAGCAACTACTCACTAATTACTCTTGTTCAACATCGCCGGCAGCAGCGCATAAAACTCGGTGGCCTTGACCATCTCATCCAGGGGGACGCTGTCGATGGTGGTGTGGGCTACGGTTTCATCGCCGGGACCGAAGCCGATGGTGGCGATGTTAGCTTTTCCGGCCCAGTAGGTGCCGTTGGTGCTGAAGGCCCAGCGGCCCGGCGGGCTGTCCGGCAGACCGATGGCCTGGCGGGTGCGCTGTCCGGCCTGCACAAAGGGATGATCCTCGTCGTAGGCCCAGGCCGGGAAATATTTATCGACGGGGAAGACGAAGCCGGTATAGCTCGGCTCGTCGTAGAAAAGCGGCTCGATAGTCACATCGGTTTTGTGCTTGGCCGGGATGAGGGCCTCCAGTTGGGCGATGACACTCTCCTGGGTTTCGCCGAAGGTCATGCGGCGGTCGATGAAGAGGGTACACTCATCCGGCACGGCATTGATGGAGACGTTGCTCGTTTTGATGTCGCTGACGGTGATCTTGCCGTGGCCCAAAAAGTCGTGGTCCCCCAGCGCCGGCTCCAGGCGGCTGATGGCCTCGATGATGGGCAGGGCTTTGTAGATGGCGTTGTCGCCGAGATGGTTGGAAGCGGCGTGGGCGCTCTTGCCCTTGATCGTCATTTTTAGCTCCAGGCGGCCCTTGTGCCCCCGATAAACCTCCATATTCGTTGACTCGCCGATGACGACGTAATCCGGCTTGACCTGCGGATCGACCTCGACGAAGGTATTGCCGGTGATGCCGTCACACCACTCCTCCATATTGCCGAAGTAATAGAGCGTGACCTGTTCCGGGTCGATGAGACCCAAATCCCGGCCCAGGGCGATGCCGTAGACCATGCCCGGCGTCGAGCCTTTTTCATCACCCGCGCCCCGGGCATAGAAAACGCCATCTTCGATTTTGCCCTCAAACGGGTCCCACTCCCACGAGTCGGGATCGCCAATACCGACGGTGTCGATGTGGCTGTCGTAGACGATGACCGTGGGGCCGTGGCCGACGCGCCCCAAAATATTGCCCATTTTGTCGAAGCGCACCTCGTCAAAATTGAGCTTCCGCATCTCCTCGGCGATGCGCTCGCCGACCTTACCGATCTGGCTGTCCATACTGGGAATGGCGCAGATCTCCCGCAGAAATAGGATCAGTGTGTCGCGGCGCTGTTCGACGTCGAGATGCAGTTGTTGGATGAGTTTTTGATCGACCATTAATGTGTACTCCTTTATGATGTATGGTAATTTTCGTGAAACGTGAAACGTAAAACGTAAGATTTTTCCCCAATTCATTACGCTTCATGTTTTACGGTTTATGTTCCTTCTCGGCGGATCAGCCGCAGCCGCAGCAAATCATCCCGAAAATAGGAGAACGCCCGGACGACCGGTTCATTCTCCTGGTTGTAGCCGGTTTCCTCAAAAGAAAGCAGCGCCCTCGGTGCAGGCAGTTGCAGGGCGGTTACTAACCAGGGGGGAGTCGTCAGCGGCACGATCTCGCTGAGGTAGTAGGCCAGCGGTTGGTGGCAGCGTTCGGCCAGAAATTCGTAAAGCGGGCGCTGGAAATCGTCGGCGTTGTAGGGCTGCTCGATGAGAGCCTCCGGCAGATAATTGACGGTCATAATCACCGGGCGCTCATCGGCCAGAAACAGCTTTTTGACGACCAGCAGCGGCTCGCCGGGGGGCCGGTTAAGGTCGGTGGCGATAGGTGGCGCGGCAGGCTGAACATCGAGACTGACAATACGGGTCTGGGGCTTGTAGCCGTGGGCCTCGATCATAGCCGCGTAACTCCAGATATCCTCCAGCCGGCTCTTGATCTGCAAACCGGCCTTGTTGACAAAGGTACCGGCTCCCTGTTTGCGGTAGATGACCCCTTCCAGCTCCAACCGGCTCAAGGCGTCCCGGATCGTCGTCCGGCTAACGCCCAATTCTTCGGCCAAATCCATCTCCGAGGGGATGCGCCCTTCCTCAAACTCGGCGTTGATGATCCGCTGTTTGATGAGAGATTTGGCCTGTTCGGTTAAGGAGGGGCTGCGTTTGAGCATTGGTGGTGGGGATCTTTGAAAAAAGCATGAAAAAAGTATGGTTGTATGACAAATTTGATGATATAACAAAATTAAAATTTTGTCAATGAAGATTTTATGGAGATTGTGGCTAACTGGCCACCCCATCACCATTACCGACCTTAAAGACACAAAAAGTACTGTATTTACCCCTAGACAACGCTCTGGTAATTGTTTACAATGACAGATGCAGTTTTTGCGTCTAAAAAATCTGTCCAATATGATACTTTTGCTCTCACTCGTCCCCTGATTTTCCGACCAAGCTGATACCTGTCCAATGCTAGTGCAAGATGGCAGATTTTCTCAAAATCAGTAGGCCGCAGCACCCTTCGGTATAACTTCGTTCCTCGGTTTACTCAAGATGCGATTGCAGTCTACTGAAAATATTGAATGGATCGAAGAAGATGCACTGGCAGTACACACCGTATATCATTCCTTTGGTGCTTGCCGCTATTCTATCGACAAGCGTGGCGCTGGTTATCTGGCGGCAGCATACTGTCGAGACGAATATCGCTGCCTTAACAATGTTAATCATCGCCGCCTGGTGCATAGGCTATGCCCTGGAAATCAGCAGCCATAGTCTATCGCTCAAAATTTTGTGGGGCAAGGTCCAATATTTGAGCATTGCGACCTTGCCTGTAGCCTGGGTCGTCTTTGCCCTCTATTTCACCCATCAAGAGTCGTGGTTAACCACCGGTCGCCTGGTCTGGCTGAGTGTCATCCCGCTGACCACCATCATTCTGGTCTGGACGAATGAGTGGCACGGCCTGATTTGGGCTGAAACGGGCTTGGCGACGACCGGCCCTTTTGTCAGTCTGGATGTTAGCTATGGGGCCTGGTTCTGGGGACATTGGTTCTTTTCTTACGTGATGTTGATGGTCGGCACGATCCTGTTTATTAAAATGTTGGGGCGAACGGCGACCTTGTACCGGTGGCAGGCCGGCTTGATTCTGGTGGCAGCCATTGCCCCCTGGGTGGGCAACGGCCTGTATATTACAGACCTGACGCCGGTTCCCAACCTGGATTTGACCCCGTTCGCCTTTACCATGTCCGGGTTGGCGCTCGTCTGGGGCTTTTACCGTTTCCGGCTGCTGGATATTTTGCCGGTGGCTCACCAGGCGGTGATCCAGACCATCAGCGACGGTATCATTCTTCTCGACCAACAGCAGCGCGTCATTGAGATTAATCGAACCGCTCAAGACATCTTTCAATGTCCGGAGAGGGCCGCCATCGGCTCCACCGTGGATAAAATCATGCCCCGTACCAGCCATTTATTGACCGGTGATTGGTCACAACCGGTTCAACGGGATTTTACCCTGGCTGATCGTTATTTTGATGTGCGTATCTCTCCGTTTTATAACCACGACCGTCTGCGGGGCTATCTCATCGTCCTGCGTGACATTACTGCCCGCAAAAATACGGAAGAAGAGCTGGCCTTCGCTCGTGATGAAGCCCTGGCAGCCTCCCAGCTCAAAACGCAACTACTGGCCAATGTGAGTCACGAGTTACGTACCCCGCTCAATGCCATTTTGGGGTATGCTGAAATGTTACAATTGGGCATTTTCGGCTCCCTGTCAAAACAACAAAATGAAGCAGCCATCGAAATCATCGACAGTACCGGCCAGTTGCTCAACTTTGTCAACAATTTATTGGGGCAGGCCCAAATCGAAGCGGGACGGCTCATTCTCAACGTGACCGCCTTTCACCCTCAGGAATTACTCAATGATGTCAACACGGTCGTCAACGCCCTGGCCCAGACCAAAGGGATCAATCTGAGCTATACCATCGAGGCTGATACCCCATCCAAACTTTACGGCGATCCCTACTGGCTGCGTCAAATTTTAATCAATCTGGTCAGTAATGCCGTCAAATTCACCGAACAGGGCACGGTTTCGGTACGTATCTGTCAGTTTGACACCAAGTATTGGGCCATTCAGGTGACCGATACCGGCTACGGCATCCCGGTTGAGGCCCAACGTTACATCTTTGAAGCCTTCCGCCAGATGGATGGAACCGTCACCCGCGCCCACGGCGGCTCCGGGCTGGGGTTATCAATCGTCAAGCAGCTGGTCGAGCTAATGGGCGGTGAAGTCCGGCTGGAGAGTGAAGTGGGGCGGGGCAGCGATTTTACCGTTCTCTTTCCATTAACTGTAGAGCGGGACGTTTTGAATGAGGATAGACGCTTCATCAACAAACAATGATTTGAACCAAGATAGGAAATTGACAATGGCAACATCTCCCTTGAATACTCCTCCTTTCGCCTTGATTATCGAGGATGATCCAAAACTGACGACGATTTTCGCCAAAGCCTTGCAAATGGCTGAGTTCGAGACGGAGATCATTCAGGATGGCAGCACCGCTCTGGAGAGGCTATCGGCAACGCTGCCGGATATTATCGTGTTGGATGTCCATCTCCCTTTTGTGTCCGGGGTGGATATTCTGGACACAATTCGCCGGGATGACCGGTTGAGTCAATGTCAGGTCATCCTCGTCACCGCCGATCTGTTCAAGGCTGAAGAGTTACGCAATGAGGCCGATCACGTTCTTCTCAAGCCGGTTGGCTTCAACCGGCTCTATGATCTCATCGTTCGGCTCCGGGCAGCCAACAATGAGCCAAGATAGTGCTTGAGAAAGGCATTTGGATGAAGTCACCACCCATACCCAATAACGAAACAGAGCGATTAGCCGCTTTGTATGCCCTGAATATACTCGATACCCCGCCGGAGGCCCGTTTCGACCGCCTCACCCGCCTGGCCAAACGTCTCTTTGATGTGCCGATTGTCCTGGTCAGTTTGGTTGACGCTGAACGGCAATGGGTCAAATCGTGTCAGGGGTTGACCCGGTCTGAGATACCGCGTGCGATTTCTTTCTGTGGTCACACGCTTCTCAAAGAGGAACCGCTGGTGGTGGCCGATGCCAGGGAGCATGTTTGTTTTGCCGACAACCCCCTGGTAACAGAGGCCCCCCACATCCGTTTCTATGCCGGCCAGCCACTCCATACGCCCGATGGGTACGCTATTGGGACCCTCTGTCTCATCGATCAGGAGCCTAGAGAATTTAACAGGGACGATATGGAGACGCTCCAAGATTTGGCCACGCTGGTCGAACGTGAACTCACCCTGGTCGAAATCAAGCAACTTCGGCAAGAATTGTCAGCCGCCAACCAGGCCCTCCAACAAGAGACCAAAGAGCATCAACAGGTTGCCGACACCCTGCGCTTGACCCAATTTTCTATCGATCAGGCGGTCGATCCTATTTTTTGGGTCGATCAACAAGGACGATTCTCATACGTCAACGAGGCTGCCAGCCGGTTATCGGGCTATTCTCAATCAGAGTTGCTGAAGATGTCCATCCAAGATATCGATCCCAACTATCAAGGAAAACGGTGGGCCTTCCATTGGGAAGCGATTAAAGAGCGTGGCTCTTTCACCGTCGATTCCTATCATGTCACGAGGTCTGGGAACATTTTTCCGGTCGAAGTGACCTTCAACTATCTGGAGTTTGATGGAGCGGCTTACAACTGTGCGTTTGTCCGGGACATCACCTGGCGACGCTGGGCCATGGAAGAGTTGATGGAGAGTGAAGAGAAGTTCCAGCAGCTTGTCGCCTCGATCAGCGACCATATTTACGTGACCGAATTAACGGATGGACAACGGACCAACACCTATATTTCGCCCAACATCGAAAAGTTGACCGGCTATCCTCTCGAAAATTTTGTGAGTGATTGGGGGTTTTGGCGCACCCTGATTCACCCGGATGATGCCTCCATCGCCCAAGAACAATTCGCCAGATTCGAGGCGGGCCAGAGCCACACGACGGAGTACCGTCTCATCCGGGTCGATGGGGAAATTATCTGGATCAGGGACAGCGGGCAGGTCAGACAAGTCACCGATCAGGGCCACAACATCTTGACGATTTACGGCGTTGTCAGCAACATCACCGAGCGCAAGCAGGCGGAGGAGGCCCTGCGGGAGAGCGAAGCAAGGTTCCGCACCCTGGTCGAATATGCGCCCGAGGCCATCGTCATCATCGATCAGGCCAGTCGTATCGTTTTGACGAATGTCAGAGTGGAGACAATGTTTGGCTACCGGCAGGATGAAATGCTCGGCCAAAATCTCGAAATGTTGGTACCAGCGCGATTCCGTGAGCGTCACACCGAACATCGCCGCCGCTATCTGGCCGATCCCCAAATTCGGCCGATGGGCCGGGGCCTCAATCTGGTCGCCCGGCGCAAGGATGGCAGCGAATTTCCGGTGGAGATTGGGCTGAGTTTTACCGATACCAAAAGCGGCCATCTTTTCATCAGCTACATTACCGACATCACCGAACGGCAGCAGGCGGAAGAATCGCTGCGGGAGAGCGAGGAGCGGCTCCAACAGGTTTTCACCTCCCTCAGCGACCATATCTATGTCACGGAGATTACCGCAAGCGGCCAACGCCTCAATCGCTATCTCTCCCCGGTGGAGCCTCTAACCGGCTATACCTCGGAACAGTTGATGACTGACTGGGATTTCTGGTCGAATACGATCATCCACCCGGAGGATCGTCAGATCGCTGCCCATCAGGCTTTGAAGTTTGCTCAGGGACAAAACAGCGAGGTAGAATACCGCCTCGTTCGGGCAAACGACGAGGTTATCTGGGTTCGAGACAGCGGCCGGGTAGAAAAAGCGCCGGATGGGGAGAGCCTGATCGTGTATGGCGTCGTCAGCGACATTACGGCGCGGAAAAAAGCGGAAGAGGCCCTGCGCGTCGTGGCCGCCGAGAACGTGCGGCTGGCACGGGCAGTTGGGGCTGCCACCGAAGGCATCGTCATCTCCGACCCCACCCAGCCGAATGATCCCCTCATTTATGTCAATGACGCCTTCACCAAGATCACCGGCTACTCGATGGAGGAGAGCTTAGGGCGCAACTGTCGCTTCTTACAGGGGCCGGAGACCGATCCCGAAATGGTTAATGAAATCCGCCGGGGGCTGGCCGAACAACAACACGTCCAGGTGACGCTGCTTAATTACCGTAAGGATGGTCAAACGTTCTGGAACGAACTCAACATTTCCCCAATTTTTGCCGATGATGGGGCGCTGCTCTATTTCGTCGGTATCCAATCCGACGTTACCGAGCGAAAAGAGGCCGAGGCGACCCTGATCCGGTTTACGAACCAGCTCCGCACGGCGGCTGAGGTGTCCAAACAAGTGGCGGCCATCCTCGATCCCGACCGTCTGCTCGAAGAGGTGGTGACGCTCCTGCAATCTCGCTTTGGCCTGTACCACGTCCACGTTTACCTCCTGAATCCGGCCGGCGACGAATTGCTGATGCACGCCGGCTCCGGCGAAATTGGGCGGCTGCTTTACCAACGGGGTCACAAAATTCCGGTGGATTATGAACACAGTTTGGTGGCCCTGGCCACCCGCCGCCGGGAACTGGTCGTCGTCAACGACGTTAGCACCGAGCCGGACTTTATGCCCAACCCCCTTCTCCCGGAAACGAAAGCGGAGGTGGCCGTGCCCCTCATCATCGGCGATCAGGTCTTGGGTGTCTTTGATGTGCAGGATGACCGGGTCAATCGCTTTAAGCAATCCGATTTGGATACCCTGAGTACCCTGGCCGGGCAAATTGCCGTAGCCTTGCAAAATGCTCGCCTCTTTGAGGAACAACGCCAAACGGAGCAGGCCCTGCGCCAGAGCGAAAGCCGCAACCAGGCGATCCTGAACGCTATTCCCGATTTGATGTTCCGGCTCAATCGCCAGGGGGAATATTTGGACTTCAAAACCGTCTCACCAGATGAACTGTACCTGCCAGCCGAGGAATTTATGGGCAAAACCATAAGCGATACCTTGCCCCCCCCTCTGGCCGATTTGACGCTGCATCACATCAACCAGGCCCTAGAAACCCACAAGCTCCAGATTTATGAGTATGAGTTGGGGTTGCCGGGAAAAACACCCCAAATCTTTGAGTCCCGTTTGACGGTCAGCGGTCAGGATGAGGTATTGGCGATTGTCCGTGACATTACCGAACGGAAACAGGCGGAAGAAGCGGCGGCCCGGCGTGCCCAGCTCAACGCTTTCGGGGCAGCGGTCGGCCTGGCCCTGACCCAACAAAGCCAATTGCAGGCCATGCTCCAGGATTGTACCCAGGCTATGGTCAACCACCTTCAGGCCGCCTTTGGCCGTATCTGGACGTATAATAAGGAGGAGAAAGTTCTCGAACTTCGGGCCAGCGCCGGACTGTATACCCATCTGGATGGCAAACATAGCCGCATTCCCTATGGGCAGTTCAAAATCGGCATGATTGCCGAGAGCCGGGAACCAACCCTGACCAACGATGTCCTGAATAGCCCTGGCATCGCCGATAAAGCGTGGGCTGAACAGGAAGGTATCACCGCCTTTGCCGGTTATCCGCTGATTGTTGATAAATCTCTGGTCGGGGTGATGGCGATGTTTGCCCATACCCCCCTGGAGGAGGATACCCTGCACGCGATGGAGGTGGTGGCCAGTACCATCGCGGTATCCATTGCCCGAAAGCAGGCGGAGGAGGCTCTGCGCCATTCGCAGCAAATGTTGTCTTACCACTTACAAAATACGCCGGTCGGCTTCATCCAATGGAGCCTCGATTTTGAAGTCGAAGAGTGGAACCCGGCAGCAGAAAAAATTTTTGGGTATAGCCAGGCCGAGGCGACCGGACGACACGCTTCTTTTATCATCCCGGCGGAGGTGCAGGCTCACGTCGATCAGGTGTGGCAGGCATTGCTCAATCAAACCGGCGGTAAACGGAGTACCAATGAAAATCTGACCAAAGCGGGGCAACGGATTATCTGTGATTGGGACAATACCCCCCTGCTCGATGAAGCAGGCAATCTGGTGGGAGTCGCCTCGTTGATTCAGGACATCACCGAGCGTATTCTGGCGCAGGACGCCCTGGCTCAGGCCCGTGATGAGGCGCTGGAGGCCAGCCGCCTCAAGAGTGAGCTGCTGGCCAAAGTCAGCCACGAGTTACGCACCCCCTTGACGGCCATTATGGGCTTCGCCGAGATGCTGGAATTTGGCATTTATGGTACATTGGCCGACAAACAGGTGGAGCCGGTCGAAGAGATCATCGATAGCACCAAATATCTAACCAATCTGGTCAATGAATTGCTGGATCAGGCCCAGTTGGATGCCGGACAACTGAAACTGAACCTCACTGATTTCAACCCGATTGATCTGGTGCAAGATACGAAGACGAAAATGGCCGTCCTGGCCCAGACGAAGGGCTTACAGTTGAAGGCAGACATTGGGGCTAACACCCCAAAACGAGTGCGGGGCGATAGCAGCCGCATCCGCCAAATTTTAGTCAACCTCATCAGCAACGCCATCAAATTCACCGACGCCGGATACATCACCATAGAACTTTGTTTATTTGATAAAAACCGGTGGGCGGTTAAAGTATCGGATACCGGCTCAGGCATTCCCACTCAAGATCAAACAAAAATCTTTGAAGCCTTTCAACAGGTGGATGGTTCCATCACCCGCAAACACCGAGGCCACGGCCTGGGTTTGTCCATTGTCCGTCAATTGATTACCCTGATGCATGGTGAGGTTATTGTGGAGAGTCAGATCGGACACGGCAGCGCCTTCACCATCATTTTGCCGATAGAACCGCATAAAGGAGACGCCCCATGAGTAACTACCCCTTGGCTTGATTCTTCGAAGATGATGCGAATATCTCGATGATTTTTGCCGAAGCCCTAAAAACCGTAGAGTATGACACCGAAATCATTCAGGATGGCCAACTGGCGTTGGACCGCCTGGCCGAGACAACGCCGGCGGTCGTTGTTTTAGATTTACACCTGCCCCACGTCTCGGGGCCGGATATTCTACACCAAATCCGAACGGACCCCCGTTTTGCCAAGACGCGAGTCATGGTCGTCACCGCCGACTCGGCCCTGGCCGACAGTTTGGAGGATGAGGCCGATTTGGTGCTACTCAAGCCGATCAGCTTCAACCAATTACGAGATTTAGCCTCTCGCCTGCGCCCACCGGATACGCTGGATTTAGCGTAGTTTAGACATTATAGGTATTGAAATCACAAAGCGAGAATCCTTATGCTCCTACTCCATTCATATTTTTTCAAAGAACACCCTATCACCGTTCGTAGTAGTCTCATCGTGGGAGCCACGCTTGTCTACCTCTTAATTTTTAGCCTATTCTATCATAACGTTGGCGATGGATTAACTGCCCTGGCAATCTTCCCGGCTCTGATTAGCGGATGGCTGCTGGGCGGACGACTGGGGCTGGTGGCCGGATTCATCATCGGCTTGCTCAATATAGGCCTCTATTTTTTCGTGGGCGGGGCTGGCTCGGCTGATATACTCGGTCGAAGCCTCCCCTCGTTGATTGTGGGAACCATCGGGGGTGGTCTGAGCGGCTGGCTGCGTGACCAGTTCTACCAACTCAAGCGCCAGGCCGACACCGTGACCCAGGAACGAGACATTGTGCGAGCAGAGATCGTTCAACGTCGGCAAACCGAGATCGAATTGAGACACCAAGAAGAGATTCTGCAACAGCTTTCTGACCACCTGCCCCTGATGATCGCCTTCTACGACTCGACGGGGAAAGTACTGTTTCTCAGCCGAGAATTGGAGCGGACGTTAGGCTGGTCGATGGCCGAATTGAACGAGATCGATCTCATGGCCGAATGTTATCCCGACCCGACCTATCGCCAAAAAGTGATCGAGTTTATGATCGCCGCCAATGAAGAGTGGCGAGATTTCGAAACAAGAACTAAAGATGAGCGCCTGATCGACACGACCTGGTTCAATGTTCGTTTGTCGGATGGCTCGAACATCGGCATTGGTCAAGACATTACCCACCGGAAGCAGGCAGAGGAGATACTCCGGGAAAGTGAGGAAAAATTTCGCACCCTGGCCCAAACTATGACGGCTGGTATTTTGATTCATCAGGGGCAACAGTTCATCTATGCCAACCCTGCGGTGACAATGATGGTCGGCTATAGCCAGTCAGAGTTGTTGGGGATGAATTTTTGGGATATTGTCCATCCCGATCATCAAGCCCTGGTCCGGGAACGCTGCACGGCGAGACTTCAGGGCGGCACCCCCCCGGCGAAATATGAAATAAAATTCTTGAAGAAATCGGGCGACATCAGGTGGGTTCACGTCACCACAGGTCTCATAAAATATAAAGGGCAACTGGCGGTGCTGGCCACGGTTTTCGATATTACTGACCGCAAAGCCGCCGAGATGCAGCTACAGACCATTGCCACTGAAAATCTACGGCTGGCCCGGGCCGTTGATGCGGCCACCGATGGCATCTCCATCTCCGACCCTAAGCAGCCGGACAACCCGCTCATCTACGTCAACCCGGCCTTCTGCCAGATGACCGGCTATTCATTTGACGAGATGATAGGCCAAAATTGTCGTTTTTTGCAGGGCGAAGATACCGATCCTGACACCATAGCCCAGGTTCGGCAGGCAGTTGAGGAACGGCGTGAAATCCAAACCACGATCCTCAACTACCGGCGGGACGGCCAACCCTTCTGGAATGAGATGCGAATTGCGCCTATATTTTCGGAAGAAGGGGAGTTGGTTTATTTTGTCGGCATCCAATCGGATGTCACCCACCGCCGACAGGCCGAAGCCAAGTTGCGCCGGTCCGAAGAAAAGTGGCGCTCTCTGGTCGAGAATTCGCCCGACTTCATTTTTATCATAAATCCTGACCTTACGGTCCAGTTTCTCAATCATAAGGTCCCTGGCTTATCTATGGCAGAAATTATCGGGATAGACATCACCCACCATGTACCCCCGGATTATCAGGAGACGGCCAGAAACCATCTGGAACGGGCCTTCCAAACCGGCGAAGCGGATAACTTCGAGATAGTCGCCCCCGGCCCGAATGGAACAATGGTTTGGTATCAGACCCGTCTCGGCCCCATTAAGCACCAGGGCCAGGTCACGGCCTTGATCGTGGTCAGCACAGACATTACCGAGCAAAAGCGAGGTGAGGAAACCTTGGCCTATGCCCGTGACCAAGCGATGGAAGCCAGCCGCCTTAAAAGTGAACTACTGGCCAAAGTCAGCCACGAATTACGCACACCGCTCAACGCCATTTTGGGCTTTGCCGAATTATTGGATTTCGGCTTGTATGGCCCGCTAACAGATAATCAAAAAAATGCCGTAACTCAAGTTATGGAAAGTACCAACTATCTAACCAAGTTGGTTAATGAGCTACTTGACCAGGCCCGGTTGGATGCTGGTCATATCAAGCTCAATCTGACCACCTTCCAGACTGATTTGCTGCTAGAAGAAGTCCAGACTAAAATGAGCGTCTTGGCCGAAGCAAAAGGCTTGCAATTGACGACAAAAATCGCCGAAACGATGCCAGATGTTTTACACAGTGATCGACAAAATATCCAGAAAATTTTATTCAATCTGATAGGGAATGCGATCAAATTTACCGAACAGGGCGAAATACAGGTCAACGTCTACTGCGCCGACGCCAAACAGTGGACGATTGAAGTTCGAGATACAGGGGCCGGGATTCCCGAACACGCCCTCAGTAAAATCTTCGAGCCGTTTCAGCAGGTTGATGGCTCTTTGACCCGCAAACATAGCGGCTCCGGTCTGGGT
>CAZWZZ010000065.1:8540-14436 GCA_964638395.1 uncultured Caldilineaceae bacterium | reverse complement strand
TCGGTGGTGGCCAAAGTCAGCCGTGACCGGCTCATGGTTCAACTGAACCAAGAGCATCCCGGTTATGCCTTCGACCGGCATAAAGGGTACGGAACTCAGGCCCATCGCCAGGCATTGGCCAGGCTGGGGCCGTGTGTCTTACACCGGTTGAGTTATGCGCCGTTGAAGCAGTTTCAGTAGAGCGCAGCAGCCTGAGTAGATCGAGGAACGAGATCGTATCGAAGGGTGCGATTGCGGTCTACTGAGCTTGGTTGAAGTAATTCGCTGGTAAACGGATCGAGCCAAAAACGTAAAACGCAAAACGTAATAATTTACTTGTCGGTATCTATTCAGCCGTTGCCCTAAAAATAGGGATTTCATAGCGAGGATGAGGAAATTTGGGGATTTTATCTAAAAATTTATCCCCCAATCCCCAAATCCCCGCGCAAAGCAGTTGTTTGGGATGTCTGCTGAATTAGTTGCGTTCTTCGCGTAGAAAGCAGCTTTATAACCGAACGATCAGTTCGGCCAGTAAAGCTGCCCGTTGGGGGAGGGCTTCCAGGATCGTATATTCGGTCAAGGCGTGAGCGCCACCCCCCAGCGACCCCAGCCCGTCCAGGGTCGGCACCCCCAAAGCGGCGGCAAAGTTGCCGTCGCTACCGCCGCCGGAGCCGGTTTTGCCGACCTCGAAACCTAATTCTTTGGCAATAGCTTGGGCCTTTTCGAAAAGCGCCAGCCCTGCCGGCGTTTCCTCAAAAGGCCAGCGAGTCATACCGCCGCTGATGTCGATCTGGCAGCCGGGGAGATGGGGCTGCAACGCGAGGATTTTTTCGACGAGAGCCTGCCCATCGGCACGGGTGGTAACGCGCAGGTCGATTTCGGCGGCGGCGTGCGGAGCGACAATGTTGGGCCGTTCCCCCCCGGAGATGACGCCGACGTTGACGCTGATGCCTCGGCCGAGGTCGGTCAATGCGTGTAACGTCTGAATTTGGTGGGCCAACTCCTGGATGGCGCTGACCCCTTTTTGGGGTTCGATGCCGGAGTGGGCGGCCAGGCCGGTGACGGACATTGTGAAACGCCCGATGCCTTTGCGCCGGGTGGTCAGCGGCCCGCCGAGCGATCCTTCCGTGACCAGGCAGTAGCTACTTTTGCGGCTTTCGGCCTCGATGAGGGGCCGAGCGGTGGGGCTACCGATCTCTTCATCGCTGGTCAACAGGAAAACAAGTTTGTGGTCCGGCTCCGGGTGGAGCTGGCGGATTGCTTTGAGGGCAAAGAGGGTGATGAGCGTGCCGCTTTTCATATCGTGGACGCCAGGCCCCTTGCCGTGACCATTTTCGATGGAGAAGGGCCGTTTTTGGGCTTCGCCCAGGGGCCAAACAGTGTCGAAGTGACAGGGCAGCAGAATTTGCCGTTCACCCTGGCCATAAGTGAGCGTGTAGTGGTCGCCCAGGTCAGGCTGGCTGTGGGTGGCCGTCAACGTTGCACCGGCCTCGACAAAGGCATCGACCGTCATGCGGCCCATCCTATCAACAGCCGCTTTGTCGTAAGTAGGCGAGTCTTGGTTGACCCATTCTTCTAAAAGGCCAATCATTTCATTTTGTTGTGTGGTCAAGTAATCAAGAATTTGGCTCACGGGTGGGTTCCATATCGGTGGCGGTAATGGGCCGAATGTATTCGATCAGGGTGATAATTTGGGTGCCCAGGAATTGGCCGTGGTTGCGGTGATAGGTGAAGCCGTAGCGCTCGTAGAATTTTTGGGCCAATTTGTTACTGGCCTGGACGGAGACAAAACATTGCTGAATACCAGCCCTGGCCAGGGTGGCAAAGCCGGTTTTGAGCAAGGCCTCACCGATGCCGGCGCTCTGACAGTTTGGCAAGACGTACAGCCGCACCAATTCAGCCCGGGGTTTGGTGGGGTGGTAACGACGGAGAAAATGGCCGAAGCCAACCACCCGCTCCTGCATCTGGGCCACGTAAAACCAATGTCCCGCCCCGTTGATGGCATCGGCTAAATGCTCAGGCTGGTAGGCCCGTTTCAAAAAATCACGCCGGTTTTCAGTATCAATGGTGTCGCTGTAGGTATCATTCCATGTTATCTGCGCGATATGGGTAATTTGGGGCAGGTCGGCCTGGGTGGCGAAACGGATCCGAAGTTTTTCCGACGAATTTAAGGATGCATCATTGGTAAAATTTTTTTGCATAGCAAATTTGGGGTGAACATTACAATGGTAAAAAAGGTTACTTCTTCCGCACGCCGCCAACCCAGGATGAAAAATCTGAGGTTGTGGGGAGAACAATTTTCTCGATTTTGTAGAGGTTAGGAATTTGGGGTGTCACACTCCGGGCAAAGCCGGTCACGACGTAGCCACGCCGAAAATAGGTTTCGAAGATATCACGTGTCGATTCTCGCCAGCCCCGAGCGATGCTCAGATCAACCTTTTTGATGAGGTTCAGGTCGGGTGGAATTTGAATCAACAAGACCTCATCATCCAATTCAAGGTCGGAAGCAATGGGACGAGGCAAATAATCACCTTCCCAGGTGACATAGTTGATGACCCGGTGTTTGTCCACCTCTAACCATTGCTTGGCGCGAGGCCGGGGGTTTTGGCTGCGAATACGTTCTCGAACCCGGTCGCTCATCAATTCCCATTCAACCAACAGGCGATCTGTGGACAAGCCGACTTGCAAAGGATTGTTAACCGCACCGTAGATGTCGCGGGCATAATGGCGAACAATACATCCTAACTTTTCGACGTTGAGACTGGCGTTTTTTCCCAGCAGGGGATCATAGGTCCAGACGATCAAGTCGATGCCTTGACGGAGCATTTGGTCCCGTTGGGCCAATTTCAGTTTCATCCCGATGCCGAAACTTTGGTAATTCGGCAGCACCCCCATACGCTGCGAAAAGAGATACAGCTTGGCCCCCGACATACCGAGGTAGCCATAGACAAAGCCAACCAGATCGGGACCATCGTAAGCGCCAAGAAGAACGCCCCCGTTGTGAGCGGCTGAGATGAGCTGCGTGTAAGGGAAGACCATAAGATCGGTAAAGCCCCAGGTCGTTCGTTGAATCTCGTGGCACTTCCGTAAATCGGTCAAATTATTGACGGGACGAATTTTTATGTGGTCTGCGTTTCGGGTCAATTTTATTCAAACCAGAGTAAGGTTAGATATTAAAAAATTTAGTATATCACCCTTAGAGATAGCCTGCAAAAAGGACAAAAGTAATCCTATTCAACCGTAGGAGTTTTGTCTCAGGACTATTATCACATTGAGCTTACTACAAATTGGGTAGTAAAATATAGATGAAATTCAAGTTTACTTAGGAAGGTGTAACAGATGTTAAGAAAAACAATTATGCTGTTTGTCAAAGCCACAATTATTGGCATCCTCATCAACGTCGGCTTAGACCAAATGCCAAGCGGCCCAGTCTCCGCCAACGGTGACATCGCCCAACAAAACGAAACGACGCTTGTCCAACCGGCACCGAGCCAAGCAACCGACCTATCCATCAACTAAGAGACCGAACCGAACAAACCACACCTTCCACCCACATCTTGTTTAACAACGCAATCAATCCTAAACCCAACCGCGTAGTTTCGCTGCCTCAGCCACCCGTTCCACGGCGACCAAATAGGCCGCCAGACGGGTGGGAATTTTTTTGGTCTGAGCCATATGGTAAACCCCCTGAAAGGCTGTCGTCATCTTAGCTTCAAGCCGCTGGTGTACCGTCTCCAGCGGCCAGTAGTAATCATAGGCATTTTGCACCTGCTCGAAATAGCTGACCGTGACGCCCCCGGCGTTGCACAGAAAATCGGGCAGGATGTAAATGCCTTTTTCGTGTAAAATGTTATCGGCCTCCGGGTCCGTAGGACCGTTGGCCAGTTCGGCAATGATTTTCGCCTTGATGTTGTCGGCATTATTCACGGTGATGACCCCGCCCAAAGCGGACGGAAACAGAACAGTTACGTCTAACCCCAGAAGTTCCTCATTTGTCAGGTCGTCCGTGTCCGGCCCCCCCATAACCGACCCGGTCTCCCGCTTGTGTTGAATCACAACCTCGGCCTCCAGGCCATTTTTGTTGTAGATGCCCCCCTTCGAGTCGGACACAGCCACAACCTTCCCCCCCCAAATTTCTTGAACCAGCCGGTGAGTAAATTGACCGGCGTTACCGTACCCTTGAATAGCTACTGTTTGACCCTGTAGCTCGATGTCCCAGGCTTTCGCTGCCTCTTGGACGACATACACGCCGCCCCGGGCGGTGGCGTCTTGCCGCCCGGCCGAGCCACCCAAAGCCAGCGGTTTGCCCGTAATCGCGCCGGGAACCATATAGCCCCGAATGGTGCTGTACTCATCCATCATCCAGGCCATAATTTGGGGATTGGTGTAAACATCAGGGGCCGGTATATCCGCCTCCTCTCCCAAAATGCGCCATACAGCCCGGATATAGCCCCGGGCCAGTCGCTCCTGCTCGGTCGGCGACAATTCTTTGGGGTTACAGGTAACGCCTCCCTTCCCCCCTCCCAGCGGAATATCAACCACCGAAGTCTTCCAGGTCATCCACGCACCCAATGCTCGAATTGTGTCGAGGGTTTCGTCGGGATGCCAGCGCACCCCTCCTTTACTCGGCCCCCGGGCATCGTTGTACTGCACCCGATACCCTTTGAAAACTCGCACGCTGCCATCATCCATCCGCAGAGGAATGTTGACCGTCAACTCCCGCATTGGCTCTCGGAGCAAGGCGTGGGTGGCCGGGTCGAGGCCCAAAATTGCCGCCGCTTCATCCAACAGACGTTGGGCGTTGGCAAATAAATTTTTTTCAGTCATAATTGGTTTCATCTCCCGCACAGAATAAAAAAATAGAAAAGCGAACTCGCTCCCGGCGTGGTTCGCTATGTTAATCGACGCTCAATCGCGTGTTGTTGATTTAACCTCCGTGTACCATGCAGCGTTGCATATCAATTTCCAGTGGGGCCTGTTTACGTTTCCTGAAGTTGCTCTCGCAAAATCTGCTCGGCTACCTTGGGATTGGCCTTGCCTCGGGTGGCCCGCATAATCTGGCCCACCAGAAAGTTCATCGCTTTCTCTTTGCCGTCCCGAAATTCGGTGGCGGCCTTGGGGTTATCGCTGATGACTTTTTGGGCGATGCTGACCAACGCCCCTTCATCGCTGATCTGCTGTAGTCCCAATTCCTCAACGATTTCTTGGGGCGGACGACCACTCTCAAACATCACGGCGAACGTCTTCTTGGCCCCCGGTTGGTTGATGGTGTTGGCGTTGACCAATTTGATGAGGGCCACGAAATCAGCCGGCTCGATCTTCACCTGGCTGATGTCGCTGCCTTGCTCGCTCAAAAGACGGAACAGCTCCCCGGAAATCCAGTTGTTGATGAGTTTGGGCGTGACGCCGCTCTCTTTCTCGGCGGCGACGACGATGCGCTCAAAATATTCGGCTACGGTGCGATCTTCGACCAGCACGGCGGCTTCCGTCTCGGTTAAGTCATACAGATCGGTGTACCGGGCCAACTTCGCCTCCGGCAGTTCCGGTAGATTACGCTCGATGTCCGCAATCCAGGCCGGGTCCAGGTCGAGTGGCGGCAAATCCGGCTCCGGGAAGTAGCGATAGCCGGTGTCCCCCTCTTTCTCCCGCTGCAAAAAGGTGATTTGCCGGCTCTCATCCCAGCCCATCGTCACCTGGTTGATCCGCCCCCCTTCATCCAATACCTGGCCCTGTCGTTCGATTTCATACTGGATGGCGTTACGCACGGTACGGAAGGAGTTGAGGTTTTTGACCTCGACCTTCGTGCCCCATTCGCCGGTCTCCGGGTCGGTCAACGATAGGTTGACCTCACAGCGCATGGCACCCTTTTCCATATCGCCTGTGCCCACCCCCAGATAGCGCACGATCTGCCGTAATT
>CAZWZZ010000065.1:6828-8440 GCA_964638395.1 uncultured Caldilineaceae bacterium | reverse complement strand
CCCTTTTCCATATCGCCTGTGCCCACCCCCAGATAGCGCACGATCTGCCGTAATTTGGAAACGTAGGCATAGGCTTCCTCAGCCGATTGTAGATCGGCCTCGGTCACGATTTCCAGCAGGGGGACGCCCGCCCGGTTGAGATCGACCAGGCTGTGGCTGTTGACGTGGGTCAATTTGCCGGTATCCTCTTCGAGGTGCGCCCGCCGGATACGGATGCGCTTCGGCTCGCTGCGCCCCTCCGGCACAACATCAACGTAGCCATCGGTGCAGAGCGGCAATTCATATTGGGAAATCTGGTAGCCTTTGGGCAGGTCGGGGTAGAAATAGTTTTTGCGGGCAAAGACGTTGTGGGGGTGGATGGTGCAGTTGAGGGCCTGCCCGACCATAATCGTGTATTCGACGGCCCGGCGGTTGATGACCGGCAACGCCCCCGGCAGCCCCAGGCAGACCGGACAGACGTTCGTGTTCGGCGTTACCCCGAAAAATTCGGCGCTACAGCCGCAAAACATCTTGCTGGCGGTACTCAGTTCGACATGGACTTCCATGCCGATGACAGGTTGGTATGTCATGCCACGTCCTTCGTGATTGTGTCGTGATTGTAGAGTTAAATATGGCTCTATTATAATCAAAAATGAGAATGGTGGCAATGTGGGTTGAGTATAACAATAATTTTTCTTGACAAACAACCCTGTTTTAGGCTATAATGTAGCCTTGCTATTAAACGGTTGCTAATTTAGTTGCAAATGCCCCACTTCGAGGTCAATGTTCCTCAAATATTATCGCTACATACTCAATACAAACCTCTCCATCTTTAAGACTAAGATAGTTTTAAAGACACACTTTGATAATATCTGATTTGTCGGGAAAACGTAAAACCAATCGAGCGGTGTAAAAACAGGGGTTTGTAACCTGGGTGGTTACAAACGAACTGGGAGTGCCTGCCTCGGTTGGCGTTTTCGGTTTGGTTAATGGCAACCTTTTTCGTAAAAATTATTTGATGAACTGCCAATTTAATAAAGGAGATGGAGAATTTTATGTCTTATATACTACCTCGCAAAAGTTATGCCCGTATTGCTGACATTCTACAGTTGCCAAAGTTGATAGAAGTGCAACTCGAATCGTTCGAAGCGTTTTGCGATGAAGGGTTGGGTGAACTGTTTCAAGAGGTATCACCCATCGTTAGTTTCAACAAAAATTTGGAACTCCATTTTCTGACTCATCGGTTCGATGAGCCGAAATATTCTGAAAAAGAGTGTCGGGAACGGGATATAACCTTTGCCAGCCCGGTGTGGGTCAAGGTTCGTCTGGTTAACAAAGAAACGGGTGAAATTCAGGAGCAGGAAGTCTTTATGGGAGACTTTCCGCTGATGACCCAGAATGGGACGTTTGTCATCAATGGGGCCGAGCGCGTCGTCGTCTCCCAGCTTATCCGCTCACCGGGGGCCTATTTTACCGTCGAAGAAGACCGGGCCACGGGCCGAGAGATGTCTTCGGCCAAACTGATCCCCAATCGCGGGGCCTGGTTGGAGTTTGAAACGTCTAAACGGGATTTGATTTCGGTAAAAGTTGACCGGAAGCGGAAGTTGCCGGTTTCGGTTTTGTTGCGGGCTAT
>CAZWZZ010000065.1:0-6728 GCA_964638395.1 uncultured Caldilineaceae bacterium | reverse complement strand
ATCGAAATTCGGACGCTGACGAAACGGGATTTGGTGCAGGTTGTGGCTCGAATGATTCGCATCAACAACGGCGAAATTCAGCCTGATGACATCGACCATCTGGGCAACCGCCGGGTCAAGACCGTGGGCGAGTTGATCCAGAACCAACTGCGGGTCGGCTTGTTGCGGATGGAGCGTGTCGTGCGGGAGCGGATGTCTATTCGTGACCCTGAGCAGATTTCGCCGATGTCATTGATTAACATTCGGCCTGTGGTGGCGGCTACCCGCGAATTCTTTGGTGGTAGCCAGTTGTCCCAGTTTATGGATCAAACAAACCCGCTGTCTGAATTGACCCATAAGCGGACCATCAGCGCCCTGGGGCCGGGTGGTCTGCGCCGGGAGCGGGCCGGGTTCGATGTTCGGGACGTTCACCACAGCCATTACGGGCGTATCTGCCCCATCGAGACCCCGGAAGGGCCAAACATTGGCCTGATTGGGCGTCTGGCCGCCTTTAGCCGGGTCAACGAATTTGGGTTCATCGAGACGCCTTACCGCAAGATTTGGAGTAAAATCGAGGCGGATGATGTCGATAATCTGGTCGGTAAAACGACGCGGGCCGATGTCAAAGATAACAACGGTGAGGTCATCGTTCCGAAAGGGACGGAGATTGATGAGGATACGGCCATCAAGATTGCTCAATCAACTGTCGAAGCACCGGTCTTGATTGTCCCGGTCGTTTCTGAAATGATTTCGTATCTGTCGGCTGATGAAGAGGATAATTATACCATTGCCCAGGCGAACGCGGCTCTCGATGAGAAACGGCAATTCGTTAAATCCAGGGTCAGTGTCCGCCACCACCAGACATTCTCCTTCGAAAACGTTGAAAAAATCGACTATATGGACGTTTCGCCGAAACAGATCGTCGGCATCAGTGCGGCGTTGATCCCCTTCTTGGAGCATGACGATGCCAACCGGGCCTTGATGGGGTCGAACATGCAGCGTCAGGCGGTGCCTCTGGTGCGGCCCGAAGCGCCAACGGTCGGCACAGGTATGGAATCACAAGCCGCTATCGACTCCGGACAGGTGGTGATCGCCGAGAATAGTGGCGAGGCCATCAGTGTCACTAGCAAACACATCGTGGTCCGGGAGGAGGACGGGACGGCACGCACCTATGTCCTCCGCAAGTTCAACCGTTCCAACCAATCGACCTGCATCGATCAGCGGCCGACGATTGATAAAGGGGATTGGGTTGAAAAAGGAATGATTATCGCCGATTCCAGCTCGACCGATCATGGCGAGTTGGCGTTGGGCCAAAACGTGCTGTGCGCCTTCCTGAGTTGGGAAGGGGGTAACTATGAGGATGCTATCCTCATCAGTGAAGAGATGGTGCGGATTGACAAGTTTACTTCGATCCACATCGAAAAGCACGAAATCGAGGCCCGAGATACCAAGTTGGGACCGGAAGAGATTACCCGCGATATTCCCAACGTGGGCGAGGATGCGCTGAAAGATTTGGACGAATCGGGCGTCATTCGCGTTGGGGCCGAAGTTGGGCCGGGTGACATTCTGGTTGGCAAAATTACGCCCAAAGGTGAAACGGAATTGACGCCGGAGGAGAAATTGCTACGGGCGATCTTTGGTGAAAAAGCCCGGGAAGTCAAAGACTCCAGCCTGCGGTTGCCGCCGGGCGAAAAGGGTATCGTGGTCGATGTCAAAGAGTTTTCTCGTGAAGAACACCGCGATTTACCGACCGGGGTGGACCGTATGGTGCGGGTCATGATTGCCCAACGGCGCAAAATCACCGAAGGGGATAAAATGGCCGGTCGTCACGGGAACAAAGGGGTGATTTCCAAAGTCGTGCCGCTTGAGGATATGCCTTATCTTGAAGATGGGACCCCGATGCAGATAATTCTCAATCCGCTCGGAGTGCCGGCCCGGATGAACATCGGCCAGGTGCTTGAAACTCACCTGGGCTGGGCAGCCCAACAACTCGGCTTCCGGGCGACGACGTCTGTTTTTGACGGGGCCGAAGAGGATGAGATCGCTTCTGAATTGGCCCGAGCTTGGTTAATGGATGAGGCGTGGAATGACGTAACAGAAAGAGCGTGGGCCTGGTTGAATGAGCAGGAATACCCGGCTGAAGAAATCGAAGATGACGAAGAAGCACGTGCCCTATTTTTGGTCGATTGGCTCGAAGGTAAATATGATGAAGAGCTACTGGCGACCGATACCGTGTATGCGCGGCGGGCTGCATTGCGGGAGTGGTTGCTGGCTCGTGATTATGATCCTGATCTGTTGATGCTTTACGAAGAGGACAAACGCACCAGAAATGAAGTGTTAGCTTCCCGCGAGGCTGTACGCCTGGTCTGTCTGCGGGAATGGCTGCGGGCAATGAAGGAGCGTTTGAGCGTTGTGGCTGATGGTCGTCGTTCGCCGACCCTGACCGACCTGGATATAGAGGCGTTGACGGATGAAGAGATTGATAAACATGCCCTGGCGGCTTCTCGTGAACTGCGGTTGCCGATGCCGACAACCGGCAAGATGACCCTGTATGACGGTAAAACCGGCGAACCGTTTGATCGACCGGTGACGGTTGGCATCATCAATATGCTCAAATTAGCCCACCTGGTCGAGGATAAGGTTCACGCCCGGTCAACCGGTCCCTACAGTCTGGTTACGCAGCAGCCGTTGGGCGGTAAAGCTCAATTCGGCGGGCAGCGCTTTGGCGAGATGGAAGTTTGGGCCCTGGAAGCCTATGGGGCGGCCCATACATTGCAGGAGATGTTAACAGTCAAGAGCGACGACGTGATGGGGCGGGTCAAAACCTACGAAGCCATCGTTAAGGGCGAACCGATCCAAGACCCCGGCCTGCCGGAGAGCTTCCGCGTTCTCGTCAAAGAGCTACAATCACTGGGGCTGTCTGTCGAGGTTGTGTCCGAAGATGAAGAAGTGATGACGTTCGGCAAGGAAGAGCAAAAAGAGCGTCTGCCTAAGTTGGGTCTGGGGCTAGGGATCCCTGGCGGAGCCAGATAATTTTCTCAAAAGGCCCTTAAAAATAAAATCAGGATTTGACAGCTTGTCGATCCTGTGTTATATTTAACGCTTGCTTGTGGGTTTAAGAAATTTAAACGAGAAAAGCACAAGGGGAAGCTGTTCTCGGCCCACTGAATAGTGCCAGTTAGATAATCTACGAGGCCACCGAATTAACTGCTCGGTGGCCTCGTGTACTGCCCAAATAGTTTTTTTGAGCAGGATATTTTTGTAGTAAGTTTGTTCTATCATCAAGTAAGGAGAGTATCTTTGCCGACGATTAATCAATTGATCCGTAAAGGCCGCAAATCGAGAAAAGGTAAAACAAAAGCACCGGCCCTCCGTTTTAATTATAATGCTTTAAAGGGTAGAATGGTGCCCAGCAAAGGGTCGCCCCAGAAACGTGGGGTGTGTACGCAAGTGCGAACAATGACCCCGAAAAAGCCCAACTCGGCATTGCGGAAGATTGCCCGGGTGCGCTTGACGAATGGTCTCGAAGTGACGGCTTATATTCCCGGCGAAGGGCACAGCCTTCAGGAACACTCGGTGGTGTTGGTGCGTGGCGGTCGGGTGAAAGATTTGCCCGGCGTGCGTTACCACATTGTCCGTGGGGCTTTGGACACAACGGGTGTCGGAGCCAAACGGCGGGGTCGGTCTAAATATGGGTCTAAACGTCCGAAGTAAAATTTGATTGAAAGCGTGGATAAGCTATGTCAAGAAGAAATCGGGCACAAAAACGGTTCATTCAACCTGATGTAAAGTATAACAGTACGTTGGTTTCCAGTTTTATCAACAAGTTGATGGAAGATGGAAAAAAGACTGTTGCCGCCTCTATCTTTTATGATGCGTTAGATATTATGGAAGATCGGGCGAAAAAGCCGGGTATAGAAGTTTTTGAGCAGGCTATCAAAAACGCTACCCCCTTGATCGAAGTGCGCCCCCGGCGTGTTGGCGGGGCGACGTACCAAATCCCTCTGGAGGTGCGACCTGAACGTCGCCAGAGTCTGGCCATCCGCTGGTTAGTAACCGCTGCTCGTGCCCGCTCAGGTAGGTCGATGGCCGAAAAGTTGGCTGCTGAGTTGCTGGACGCCTCCAATAATCAAGGGGCAACTGTCAAGAAACGTGAAGATACGCACAGAATGGCTGAAGCCAACCGGGCATTTGCTCATTATCGTTGGTAGAGAAATCTATTTCAGGTGGTGATATAAAGCTACCGTTTTTATAGTTGTTAGACCAAAAGCTTTGGAGAATCCTTGAGTAAGGTGGGCAATGGCGCTTCTACGTCTTCAAAGTTAAAGCAGTAGTAGGATTTGTATAAAGTCCAAAACTCTTGCTTGACTGGTACAAAGGGGTTTTGGACTTTTGGTTGCATTAAACTCGGTGAATTTTCCAAAAATCTAGTTTGATTTGCCTGGTTATGTATGAAAGAGAGTGAATTAAAATGTCGCGCCAATATCCGTTAGAAAAAACAAGAAATATTGGTATCATTGCCCACATTGATGCCGGAAAAACGACCGTGACCGAACGTGTCCTGTTTTATACCCAGAAAATCCACCGTATCGGCGAAGTTCACGATGGGGCGGCTACGATGGATTGGATGGAGCAAGAACAGGAGCGGGGCATCACGATTACCGCCGCGGCTACCACCTGTGTCTGGGATAAGCATCAAATCAATATTATTGATACCCCTGGCCACATCGACTTTACCGCCGAAGTGCAGCGGTCTCTCCGTGTTTTGGATGGTGGCGTCGTTATTTTTGATGCGGTCGCCGGGGTTGAGCCGCAATCTGAAACGGTGTGGCGGCAAGCCGACCGTTTTGGTGTGCCCAGAATTTGTTTCGTCAATAAAATGGACCGGACGGGCGCTGATTTCAACCGCACGAATAAAATGATCGTTGACCGCCTCGGTGCCAATCCTGTTCCCATCCAAATGCCTATCGGGTCGAGTAACGATTTTAGAGGCGTTATCGATCTGATTACGATGGAAGCGATATTCTATCTGGATGACTTGGGGACTAAGTCGGAAGCATCCCCTATCCCGGACGAACTGTTTGAAGAAGCGCAGTTGATGCACGAAAACTTGGTCGAAAAGGTGGCCGAGTCGGATGACAGGTTGACCGAGAAGTACCTCGAAGGGGAAGAGATTACCCCGGAAGAATTAGTGCGTGCCTTGCGTGTCGCCACGCTATCCGGTGATATTGTGCCGGTGTTGTGTGGTTCCGCTTTGAAAAATAAAGGTGTTCAACGTTTGATGGACGCCATTATTCTGTATCTGCCCTCCCCCAAAGATGTTCCTCCCAAAATCGGTAAAGACCCTGAAACCAGAGAAGACATTACCGTTTTCCCCGACGAGAATGATCCGTTTGCCGCGTTGGTCTTCAAAATTGTTACAGATCCTTTCGTGGGGCGTCTCGCTTATTTACGTGTCTATTCCGGTAAGTTGGACGCCGGGTCAACCGTACAAAATAGTACTCGAGACCGAAAAGAGCGTATCGGCCGGTTAGTGCAGATGCACGCCAACCACCGGGAAGAAATCAAGGGAGTTAATGCGGGGGATATTGCCGCCGTGGTTGGTCTGAAAAATACTTTTACCGGCGAAACGTTGTGTGACGCTGACCGGATGGTTCTGATGGAAGCCATTACCTTCCCGGAGCCGGTCATCAGTTTGGCGATTGAACCGAGAACCAAAGCTGACGAAGAAAAGTTGGGGGTTGCCCTACAAAAATTGGCCGAAGAGGATCCTACATTCCAAGTCCGAACCGATGAAAATACCGGCCAAACTCAAATTGCGGGCATGGGTGAGTTACACCTTGAAGTGTTGATTGACCGCCTCCGGCGGGAATTCAAGATCGAAGCCAACGTGGGCCGGCCCCAGGTGGCTTATCGGGAAACTGTGGCCAAGCCGGCCCAAGCTCAAGGTCGCTTTGTCCGGCAATCCGGGGGGCGCGGACAGTTTGGTGATGTTCTTTTGGAAATTGAGCCTTTGGGAACCGGAGAAGGCTTCGAGTTCGAGAGCAAGATTGTCGGCGGCTCTGTGCCTAAAGAATATATCAAGCCTGTTGAGGACGGTGTTCGAGAAGCTATGTCCACAGGGCTTCTGGCCGGGTATCCGGTGGTCGATATCAAAGTCACTTTAGTCGATGGTTCCTATCACGAAGTTGACTCCTCGGAGATGGCTTTCAAAATTGCCGCCTCTATGGGCTTCAAAGAAGCATTGCAGCGGGGTGGCCCCGTTTTGTTAGAACCCATTATGAAGGTCGAAGTAACAACGCCCGAAGAGTTTACCGGCGAAGTTATGGGCAACCTTTCCGCTCGACGGGGAACCATTGAGAGTATTACCCCCCGAGATGGAGGTGTGAGTTCGATTATCGGTTTTGTGCCGCTGTCGGAGATGTTTGGGTATGCTACGGATTTACGGTCGATGACTCAGGGCCGAGCGACGTTTACGATGGAGTTTGCTCATCACGCCCCGGTTGCCAAAAGCCTGGCCGACAAGATTATTTCGGGTAGTTAACTTCCCTAAATTATTTTTAGTATTTGCTAAAACTTCTGAAATTTGTATAATTGTCAGGTTTGCCTTAAACATCAAGATTTGAATTTTATAGAGTAGGCTTTTTAGGAGACTACTCCGGATAACTAATCTGAGGATTTGAGGAGTTGAAAGAATGTCAAAAGAAACATTTGTAAGAGATAAGACCCACGTGAATGTGGGAACGATT
>CAZWZZ010000064.1:0-14544 GCA_964638395.1 uncultured Caldilineaceae bacterium | reverse complement strand
CATGCGAAAAACCAAGCAAACCTCCCAATATTTAGAAAGCCTGGGACCATTTTTCGTGGGCAAGGCCATCTGGCAGAGTAAATTATAAACGTCCCCGGCCCCATGTTCCCAGAAAACCAAGAAAATTCCCACTGCTCTTTCTGCGGCCAGCCCTTTGCGCCCGATCAAGCCTGGCCGCGCACGTGTGCCCATTGTCAAAACATCTCTTTTCTAAACTCCATCCCGGTGACCGTCGTTCTCATTCCGGTCGATGCGGGGCTGCTGCTGATCCGGCGGGGCGTGGAACCGTTCCGGGGCCACCTGGCCCTGCCCGGCGGCTATGTCGATTTTGGAGAAACCTGGCAACAGGCTGGAGCGCGAGAGGTGTTTGAAGAGACCGGCTTGGAGATCGACCCGGCTGCCATCCGCCTGGTGGATGTTTACAGCCCACCGGAAGGGGATGTTGTGATCGTGTTTGGCCGGGTTCCGCCGCTGACCGCCGCTGCCTTACCTCCCTTCGAGCCGTCCATCGAGGCCACCGAGCGGCGCGTGGCCACCGAGCCGGTCGAGTTAGCCTTTCCCATCCACACGGCGCTGATGCGCCGTTTTTTTGAGGGGCGGCTCTGATTCTCTAATTCGACAGCAGGAGGCAGGCTGCCTGGCATGCTTTCTTCGACGACGCGGCTACGGCTATGGCCGATACTGAAATACTCCCAAGTCAATTTCATAGGCTTTACCCCGCCTCCAGGGCCTCGCGGACTTTGTGGGCCAGGGCTTCGGAGGAGAAAGGCTTCTCCAGGAAGAGGATGTCCGGGTCGAGAATACCCTGGCTATTGAGGGTATCGTCGGCATAGCCGGAGATGTAGAGGATCTTCAAATCGGGATAAGATTTGGACAGCTTCTCGGCCAGTTCGTGGCCATTCATGTAGGGCATAATCAAATCGGTAATCAGCAGGTCGATGTGGCCCTCATACCGGTCACAGATCTCCAGGGCCTCTTCGGGGTGGCTGGCCTCCAAGACGTTATAATTTTGCTTTTGCAGGAAGCGGCGGGTAATCAAGCGGACGCTCGACTCATCCTCAACCAGGAGAACGGTCTCTGTGCCGCTTTTGGCGTCCTGGTTCCGGGGCGGTTCGCGCTCGCCGGGGGGGAGCGCAACCGCCTCGATGACGCGGGGCAGGCAGATTTTGAAGGTAGTGCCCCGGCCCGGTTGGCTATCGACCCAGATGTAGCCATCACTCTGGCGGACGATGCCGTAGACGGTCGATAGGCCGAGGCCGGTCCCTTTGCCCTGCTCCTTGGTGGTAAAGAAGGGGTCGAAAATGCGGTTCTGGGTGGCGCTGTCCATACCGACGCCGGAATCGGAAACGGTCAGCATGACGTAGGCCCCGGCAGCGATCTTCAATTCCGGCTCATCCGGCTCGCTCCGGGTCTGGTCGAGATCGACATTGCCGGTCTCGATACGCATCTGCCCGCCCCGGGGCATGGCGTCGCGGGCATTGACGGCCAGGTTCATCAAGACCTGTTCGATCTGGCCGGGATCAGCCTTAACACAGCCCAGGTCGGGGGCCAGGGCCGTGGTCAATACAATGTCTTCACCCAGGAGCCGGGGCAGCATCTCTTTGAAATTGGTGACGACCCGGTTCAAACTCAAGAGCTGGGGGCGGAGCGTCTGTTGGCGGCTGAAGGCCAGGAGTTGGCGGGTCAGGTTGGCGGCCCGGTCGCTGGCCTTTTTGATGAGTTCGATATCCTCCCGTTGGGGGTCTTGCCAATCGTCGTGGCGGCGGAGCAGCAGCTCGGTATGGCCGCCGATGACGGTCAGAATGTTGTTAAAGTCATGGGCCACTCCCCCGGCCAACTGGCCGATGGCCTCCATTTTCTGGGCCTGGCGTAACTGCCGTTCGAGATGTTTGCGCTCGGTGATGTCCCGGACAATGCCGATAAACATGCGCCGCTCGCCCAGGTAAAATTCGCTCACGGCCAGGTCCATGGGGAATTTCCCCCCCTCCTTGCGCCGACCGACCATCTCCCGGCTCTGGGTCAGGTGGTCAAACCAATTGAGGGGATCATCCCGATCATCGGTAGCGATCAACAGCTCAAAGGGTTGGCCGACGATCTCGGCGGCGGCATACCCAAAAACCTTCTCGGCGGCGGCATTGACGCTCTCGATGATGTTGTGTTCATCGACCGTAATAATGCCATCGACCACATTATCGACCACGGAGCGAATCCGTTCCTCACTCTGGCGGAGGGCCTCCTCCACATGCTCCCGCTCGGTGATCTCCTGGTGCAGATCCTGGGCGTAGGTGGTGGCGTGTTCGTAAGCCAGCTTCAGCTTTTCGACCGTCTGCTTGAGCGTTTCCTCCGCTTCGCGGCTCTGGGTGATGTCCCGGAAGATGATGACGGCGTGGGTCACGTCGCCCGATTTGGCCCGATAGGGGTAGTAGGTGACATCGAAATAGCGCCGACCCCGGGCCGGCACCTCAAACCACTCCTGATAGGCCACCTCTTCGCCGGTCAGACACCACTCCAGATTTTTCTTGATCCGCTCCCGGTAGCGGGCCTGGCCCCATACGGCGGAAACGTGCCGGCCGATGATATCCGCCCGCTCCCGCTCGACCGCCCGGCAGAAGGCTTCATTAACCGCTTCGTACCGATGGTTTTTGTTGATGAGCGTCATCGAATCTTTGGAGGTATTGGCGATAAATTCATACCGTCGCCAGGTCTCCTCCAGAGCTTTCCGGTCGGTGATGTCGCTGACCACGCCGAAGATGTGAACTCTGTCTCCCTCCCGCTCGGCCCGGCCGCTATCCCGAACCCAGATGATCTCCCCATCGGCCCGCACCAGGCGGTACTCCACCTCGCTATCCCGGCCCAGAGCCAACTGTTCGGCCTGTGCCGCTGCCTTCTCCCGATCGGCGGGGTAGATGACGGTCGAGGGCCAGAAGTTCCAGTCGGCCTCGAAGAGGGCCTGGGGGTAGCCGGTCAGGGCCTCGACGTGGGGGGAGAAGTAGGGGTTGTGGTGGCGGCCGGTGTCATCCCGGTCGGAGACGTAGATATGATCGCTGATGGAGGAGATGACCCGCCGGAAGCGGGCTTCGCTGTCCCGCAGCGCCGCTTCGATCCGCTTCCGTTTGGTAATATCCCCGATGACCACCACGGCCACGCTCTCATTCTCAGCAGCGATCTTTGTTGAATATCCGGCTGAGCGACCGGCGATGGGCCGCACCTGGAGATGGAGAGAGCGGCCCAGAATATGATCCTGCACTTCCAATTCAGCCGGCTGCCCCTGTTTGACGGCGGCCCAGGCTTCTCGCCAGAACTGTGTCAGGTAGCAGCCGGTACCACAGGTAGCGCCGGGGTGGAGCAGTTCGTGCAGGTTCAGGCCGGCCACCTGGGAGACGGGGCGCAATTGCCACCGTTCAGCCGTTTTGTTGGCCCGGACGATGCGCCCTGCTTTGTTGAGCAGACAGAACAGCTCGGACAGGGAGTCGGCGGTGGCTTCCCACTCATGTTTGATATGCTCGATGCGCCGGAAGCTATCCCGCAGGGCCTCTTCGGCCTGTTTCCGGTCGGTGATGTCGCTCTGGATACCGACGAAGTGGGACAGCCGGCCGACCTCATCATGAACGGGGGCGATGGTCAGTTCGTTCCAGAAGGCGGAGCCATCTTTGCGATAATTTTTGAGGATGACCCGGCAGGCTTCGGCGTGGCCCAGAGCGTGGCGGATCTGCTCGACTGCGACGGGGCTGGTATCGACCCCCTGCAAAAAGCGGCAGTTCTGGCCGATGATCTCCGCTTCGGTATAGCCGGTGATCTGCTCGAAGCCGGTGTTGGCATAAATGATCGGCATACCCGGCTGCTGGGCATCGGCGATGGTGATGCCGTTGTAGGTGGCGGCCATGGCCCGGTCCCGAACCCGGAGAGCGGCTAATGTGCGTTTATGGTGGGTGACGACCACCCCTAAAAAGAGGCCGGTCAAGGCCAGAGTCACCATAAAGATTTTCAACTCGGTGCCGCTGCCCACGGCGGGGTTGAAAAAGCGCAGCATCAGGAGTATCCCCAGATTGGTGGTCACGATATTGGCCGTCGCGCCGGGCAGCCCGTGCCGCACCGTAATCCAGATCAGGGGCAGAAAGCATAAATATAAGAGCGAGGTTTGGATTTCAGTTTTGAGAGCAAAGACGATATAGAGAATAAGGAAGATGGACAGCGCCTGCCCAAAAATCTCAAGCAGGCGGGAGGGAGCTGGCCACCGGCCCCGCTGTTCAGCCGATTTTGGAGGGGGTTGTCCCCGGCTGCGGCGGAGGGCGCGTAACCGGGGCAGGAGATTAATCAGGAAGAAGGGGAGTACCGTCATCAGGCCAATGGTTTCGCTCAGCCAGGTATCAAATACCAGGCGGGAAAGCCGGGGCCACACCGCCGGGGTCAGGACAGCCTCTCCCAGCCCGCTCAACAGGGCGATGAGCAGGGAGCCGCTGCCCAATATCAACACCAGGCCGGTCACATCCTGTATATGTTCCAGGTTCAGGTTGATGCGGATTATATCTCGGCCGACCATTGTCATCAGGCTGTAGCCTGTGGTGGCGATGATGGCGGAGAGCAGGATAAACAAGAGCGAAGCCTCGGGGGATTCTATCAAAAAACTGTTCAATACTGTGCCAATAAAGACGACCGGTATGTAGCGCAGCCCACAGGTTACCAGAAGGAGCAGATGGAGAGCGGCGGCCGGAAACCAGAGGCCCGTTTCGAGAGGGGCCTCGATCATGAGGTGACCTGGCGACAGGCTCAACAAAAGCAACAGGTAACTCAAGGCCACCAACACGGGTTTCAAGGTCAGCGGCATGCCAGGAATGAGCGGGCGTTGATAGTTGAGAATCATTGGCGAGTTCTGGTTACGATAATTGGTCATACAAATACTCCGGCAGTGGCTTTAACGATTGCGCCAATGGGCTGGAAACAGCTAAGGCTGTTTGTCTCCACCTTGTCGTTGATAGGGGCGGATGTTTTTTGATTTGACCGTCTTTATAGGTATTGAACTGTTAAGGTACGGGTAGCAAAATGATCGAACGGATTGACGTTACAGGCAATTTACGATCGCTGCGTTCCCCCAAGTTTTTAATGGCGGAGCCGTGGCAAGCTCACGCCTTCTATAATAACATAAAGTGGGCAAGCGACTCAATAGGATTTTTTGGGGGGGAACAATCTTAAAAAAAGTCGGAAAAGCGCCAACTTCCGGGCGGAAGTACGACGCGGTTGATAATTAGTGACGACGCCGGAGCATCGTCACCAGTTAATTCCGTTCCTAAGCGTGGGCCAGAACCGGTGCCGGCGTGACCGGCTTGGCCACATGATCCGGCCCGGTCACCGGCAGGGCAACGTGAAACTTGCTGCCCTGGGAGACGGTGCTGCTGACCCAGATGTAGCCGCCGTGCTGTTCGACAATGTGGCGGGCTACGGTCAGGCCGACGCCGGGCCCGCCGGCTTCGATCTGGAGGGGGTTGTCGGCCCGGTAGAACCGCTCGAAAATCTCTGCCACTTCATCGGCCGGAATGCCGACGCCGGTATCGCTAATGGAAATCCTGATGAAGCCCTCTCCCTCCGACTCCTCCGGGGGGATAAAGCCGGTGGAGACGGTGATCCGGCCGCCAGGTTGGGTATATTTGATGGCGTTGGAGAGCAGATTGTCGAACACCTGCCGCAGCCGTAATGGGTCGCCGGTGGTAGTCGGCAGGTCGGTCTTGAACTGTTTGGCCAGGACCAGGTCCCGTTGGGCGATCTCGATCTCGAATTTGGTCAGGGCCTCCTCCAGGACGTGGCCGACATCAATCGCCTGTAGAATGAGCGTCCGCTTACCATCCATCTCCGAAACGGCGATCATATTGTTGACGATGACCAGCAGCCGCTCGGTATTGGTCTTGATGGTTCCCACAAATTTCTGGTAATGGGCGCTGCCCGGCTGCACCGCGCCGTTCAGCAGCAGATCGGTGTATCCTTTGACGGCGGTCAGCGGGGTGCGTAGCTCGTGGGAGACCATCTCGATGAAGCGGCTCTTGGCCCGCTCCGCCTCCCGCTCGCGGGTCACATCCCGCAAGACGGCCACCTGGCCCAGCACGGTCTGGTCCGGCAAGCGCACCGGGGAGCGATTGGCGGCAATGATGAAATCATCCTGCTCGAAGACGGCATATTCGGTTTTAGCCAACGGCGGACAAATCTGAGCCAAAGGCTGGCCCAACAACTTTTGCTGCGACCGGTTCAGGATGTGGCTGGCGGCGGGATTGACCATCGTCACCCGGGCCTGTTTATCGACCACCATCACCCCATCGGTGACGCTGTCCAGAATGGCCTGCCGCTGGCTGACGTCGGTCTGGCGTTGGCTCAACAGCGATGTGACCTCATCATAGAGACGGGCATTGACGATGGCCCCGCTGACCTGGTCGGCCATCGTCTGGCACAACCAGCCATCGCTGTAGGAGAACAGATTTTGGTGGCGGGCATTGCCCAACATCAACACGCCCAAGGCTTCATCCCGGTGGCACAGAGGTTGAATCAGCAAGGGGCCGATGTCGGAACTGCCCAGCGCGGCGTGGAGAGTCAGCAGTTCGGCGCTGGGTTCGGTATCCTGAACAATAATCGGCTCCGCGCCGCAGGTGACCGCTTTTTTGAGCATCGGATACCGCTTGATGTTCAACTGAATCTGGCTCATTTCCCACACCTCTTTGGAGAGGGGATCGTAGCCGGTCACAATTTTCAGCGTGTGGGGATCATCCGCCTGGATCAGGGCGATGACGGCGGCATCGGCCCGCACGGCCAGGGCGATGTATTGGGCCGTCTGCTGCAAGACGGTATCCAGTTCAAGGGAGGAGTTGACCGCCCGGCTTGTTTCTAACAGAAAAATCATCTCTTCCTGGCGATAGGCCGCTTCCTGGCTGACCGTCTGGAGTTCATCCTTGTAGGCTTGCAGCTCATCCTGATAGGCCTCGATCTCGGTCAGGGCGGGGGTGGCGGCCTCGACCGGGGGCGGCGCGGCCCGCTCGGTCGCCGGTGGGGGCGGCGTCGAGGCCGGGGGCCGGGCCGCTTCAACAGCGGGGGCCGGGGTGGGTAAATGGCGGAAGATGGCTTGATAGACAACCAGGAGCAGCAGCGGATAGCCGACCAGCGCCCCAAACCGCTCCAGGCCGCTCCCCTCCGGCGTCAGGGGCAGAAGCAGATGGCCCAGATGGCCCAGCCCCAGCACGGCCAGGGCAACGACCAGCGTCATCGACAGCTCAGCCCTGGAGCGGCGCACCAGCAAGCCAATGGCCAGGCCATACAGCACGACCTGCCAGCCCTGCCAGAGCATAATCTGTCCGCTCAGGGTGTCTGGGCCGGGCATAGAAACTTGCCACCCCAGACAGAGTAAGACTACCCCCAGGCCCCCGGCAATCTGCGCCGGAAAGAAGTAACGTCGCCACGGGTCGGCAGCTTTCAGCAGGTGTGGCAGGACAAAGGCCCAGATAATCAACAGGGTCATACCGAGGGTCAGGAATTGGTCGAATAATGGCCCCAGCGCCAGGCTAGGAGCCAGGATGATCAGCGGGGCTTCGAGCAACGATAGCAGCAGTTGCCCCAGGCGTCCCAGCAGCAACCCGGCGAAACAGACCACAAAGGAGCGGGCGACCGGCTGCGCGGTACGGCGCTGCATATCCCAGGCCAACCCCAGGCCGGCCTCGATGACCAGCAGGCTGATAAGATGATATAAAAACGTACCGGGCCAGACGGCCAGAAAAGAAAAGGATGACATTATAGCTATGATAACATATCTTGAATATTGGGGATGACGAGGGTTAAATCTTCCAACTCGACAATCCCTCTGACCAATGATTCATCCAGGGCCAACGCTTCGCGGGCCGGGCGATGGGGTATAGGCAGACGCACCGCCCGCACCGAGGGCTGGATCGGAAAGCCGACCAGGCTTTCGCCCATTCCCCGCGCAATAACAAGTCGGCTACTGCCGTTCGATGGGACCGTGTCCCCCGCCGATAGCCCAATGCGGGCATCCAGATCAACGATTGGCACGACCCGATCCCGCCAGTTGACCAACCCCAGCACGTAATCGGGGGCGGCCGGGATGGGTAGAACGGGCAACGGGCGCAGAATCTCCGGAACCTGGGTGATGCTCAAGCCATAGGCCAACACCCGGTCGCCGGTCGTCGGGGGTTGGGTGGAAAAAATGAGCAACTGGCCCGGACTGTGCCGTTTGGCTTGGGCCATTTTAGAGGCCGTGCCGTTCTGATGAGGGGGCGCAGCCCCTTTTGCCAACTGTTGTGAGGCACGCCGTTGTCCCGGCGACGTTGGCCCGGCTAACTGGGCCTTCAGTTGCGCCTCCAACTGGTGAGGTTCGGCCATCATACCCTCGGTATAGAGCGAGGTATCAGGATGGAGCCACTCCGGCGACAGGAACAGAATCAAATCCTTGCCCTGTTTGATAACTCCCTCAAAATAGTTATGCGTTGGATTGATCGCCAACGGGGGCAGCGGCTCGAAACGGTCGCTCGACACTTCGATCACTTGAGATACCTGATCGACCATCAAGCCCCACAGATGCTCCTCCTGGTTGACCGACTCCGTCGGCGGCGCAGGGGCGGGCAGAATGATGATCCGGTGCAGAGAATGATGGCGGGTTGACACGACGGAGCGCCCCAGGCGTTTAGCCAGGCTAAACACGGGAATCTCGCTATTGCGCCCGGCCAACCAGCCCACAAAGCCGGCGTTACCGGTTCCTTTGTCAGAGACCCGCCGCAGACGATCAATCCGCTGGATGTTGACGACCCAGGACATATCCAGGCCATATATTTCTTCACCGATAGTGCAACGGATGACCCGCAGTGTATCGGGCGTCTTAATTCGATTCGACATAGTAACTCCTAATCCGAACAGAAAATTCTATAAACGTCTGGCGGCCAGGGTCATGCCTAACAGCCGCCCTATATCAGCCGGGGGGGCCACGTGGTGGACCACGCCCCGTTCAATCGCCCGCTGGGGCATGCCGTTGATGACGCAACTGGCTTCATTCTGGGCAAAGGTTTTGCCCCCGGCGGCGTGAATGGCGCTTATGCCCGCCGCCCCATCCTCGCCCATACCGGTCAAAATGACGCCGGTGGTTTTGTCTCTGTAAACCTGGGCCACGGATTGCATGGTCACATCCACCGAGGGACAATGGCCGTTGACCGGCGGCCCCTGGTTGAGAATGATCTGCCCCTCCGGGTGAACGAGCAGTTGATAATCGCCCGGGGCGACCAACACCCGCCCCGCCGCCAACCGATCATCGGGCCGGGCTTCCCGGACCCGCAGCGGGGTGTGACGATCCAGTTGGGCGGCCAAAACCCTGGTAAAGCTGGCCGGGATGTGCTGCACGATCAGCACCGCCGCCGGTAGTTCCGCCGGAAGGGTACTCAACAGTTCGCGCAGGGCGACCGGCCCGCCGGTCGAGGCCCCGATGACGATGACCCCGCCCGGTAAGGGAGCGCCGGGCGGCATCATATCAGGCAGATGGCCTGTGGGTTTGGCGGTGAGCGGGCCGGTTTTGATCTGCTGCCTGGCCCGCAGGGGGCCGGTCCGCCCGGTAGAGCGGAACAGGCGGATGACCTTGACCCGGGCCGCGGCCTTGACCTTGTCGATGATTTCCTGGCGCAGAATGTCAGGATCGGTATCTGCGCCCGGCGTATATTTGAAGACGAAATCGACCGCCCCCAGCTTGAGCGCCTGGAGCGTAATGGTGGCCGCCTGGTGGCTGACCCCGCTGACCATAATGACCGGCGTGGGGCTGTCCTGCATGACCTGCTCCAACACCTCCAGGCCGCTCATGGTGGGCATCTGTAGATCGAGGGTCATTACATCCGGTCGCACGGCCTCGGCCACCCGGATGGCTTCCTGACCATCGTGGGCCGTGCCGACCACCTTGATGTCCGGCGTTGATTCCAGATAGGTCGTCAGCAGCCGACAGATGAAGGGGGAATCGTCGGCAATGACAACGCGGACAGGTTGCTTCACGCTGTTACCCCTCTGGATTCCCGGACGAGCTGGCGCACCGTGCCGAGCAACGTTTCATCCTGGTACGGTTTGACCAGATATTCCGAGACGCCGACCTCGAAGGCTTTGCGGCGGTGCTTTTCACCGGCTCGCGAGGTGAGCATGACAATCGGCACATCTTTATATGCCTCCTGGCCGCGCAGGGTGGTGGTCAACTCATAACCATCCATGCGGGGCATCTCCACGTCGAGCAGGATCAGATCGGGCGGTTGGACCGAGCGTTGGATCATTTCCAGGGCTTCCAGGCCATCTTTGGCCGCGGTCGGTTGCCAGCCGGCGTTCTTAATCAGATTGGAGACGATGCGCCGAACGCTGATCGAGTCATCGACGACCATGATGTTCCAGGTTTCCCGCAGCGGGGCCGTTTGCGGCGTCAGGATGCGTTGGTCCGTCTGGGTCGATTCGCCCAACAGTTCAACCGGGTTCAGGATCAAGACCACCTGCCCATCCCCCATCAAGGTGGCGCCCATAATACCGTGGACTTTGCGGAGATGGTTGCCCAGGGTTTTGATGACGATTTCACGCCCCTGGATAATGTGATCGACGATGACCGCCACCTCTTTGCCCCCGGCGTTAATCAACAGCAGGGGCAGCCGTTCGACAGTCTCATCGGCCGGTTGGCTCAAACTCAGCACCTCACCCAGGCGCATCATCGGGTAGACTTTGCCGCCGATGCGGACGACCGGCTCCTGGCCGACCCGCTCAAACTCCTCCCGTTCCAGGCGGAGGATTTGGGTGACGGCGTTCAACGGCACGGCGAAGGTTTCGCCGTGGGTCTTGACCAGCAGGGCCCGGGTCACGGCCAGGGTCATCGGCAGGCGAATGGTAAAGCTAACACCCTGCCCCAACGTCGAGTCGAGAACGACCGTCCCCTTGAGCTTGTTGACGTTGGTCCGCACCACATCCATACCCACGCCCCGCCCGGATACTTGGCTTACCTCGCCAGCCGTACTGAAACCGGGCGTAAAGATCAGGTTGTACAACTCCTGCTCCGAGAGCCGGTTGGCGTCCGTTTCGGTCAGGTAGCCATTGTTGATGGCTTTGGCCCGGATGGCTTCGGGATCAAGCCCTTTACCGTCGTCGCTAATTTTGATGACAACCTGGTTCCCTTCGTGGTAGGCTTGCAGATGGATCAGGCCCCGCTCCGGCTTATCCGCCACCCGGCGCAGTTGGGGCGGTTCGATGCCGTGATCGACGGCGTTCCGCAACAGGTGGAGTAACGGGTCGCTGATCTCTTCCAGTACGGTCTTATCCAGTTCGATGTTTTCCCCCTCGATGACCAGATCGACCTGTTTATTTTGCTGCTGGGCCACCACCCGCACCGTGCGGTGGAGGCGGGTGGCCAATGTGGCCAGGGGAATCATCCTGGCCCGCATCAGCTTCTCCTGCAATTCGCTGGAGAGGCGGCTCTGGCGGTTGAGGATGCTGTCGAAATCGCCGATCAGCGTATTCATAGCGTGGCCGATGGTGTTGACATCGCTGGTGGTTTCGGCCAACTCCCGCGACAGGAGGTGGAACTCGGTGTACCGGTCAAACTCCAACTCATCAAACTCATCAGCCTGCGACTCGGAGTAGGCGGGGTTGTTGATGGGCACAACGGTGCCGCCGTTGCCCGGCTTTAGGCCGCCATTTTTGAGAGCCACGCCCCGGAAACCGCCGCCCAGGGTGCTGACTTCGTAATCGGTTTCCAGCTTGGTGGAGATGCGCCGCAGCCGGCTGATGCTCGGCTCTAGCTCATCCACTTCCCGGATGAGGTCGCCCATATGCTGCTCGAAGCTGGTGCGGGTGATGACCAACTCCCCGACCAGACGGATCAGCTCATCCAGCCGGTCGATAGGAACACGGACTACTTCGCTCGATTCGCGGCGGGTGGGTTCCTCTTTTTTGGCCGGGGTGGGCCGTTTTTTGGGGGTCGGGCCGGCGGGCGATGGCTCACTCCCACTTTTGGGGGCGACCGGCACGGCCTGGGATAGCTCGATGACGCCGGCTTGATCGTCGGCTTCATCATCAGTCTTATCATCAGCCTGAACAGGGGTCGGCGTGTCCGGGAGCGCGCCGCTGCCGCTCAAGACGGTCTCGAAGCGGCTGTATAGCTGCTGGATAGTTTGATCCAGCGTGGCCTGGTCGATCTCTCCTTTGGTCATATCCTCCAACGTATCGGCGGCGGCAAAGAGCAGATTCATCAAGTCGGCGGTCAGTTCCCGCTCGCCGTCATACAGCTCGTCGAGCAGATCCTCCATACGGTGGGACAGCCCGGACAGCGTGTCCAGCCCGACCGTCCCGGCGGCCCCTTTCAGGGTGTGAACGCTGCGCCGCACATTTTGCAGCGACTCACGATCTCCATAATCTTTGTTGAGATCGGCCAGGGAGAGGCTGATGACCCGCATATGATCTTCGGCCTCCATAGTGAAGGCTTCCATCAATTCGACCATAAATTCATCGTCGAAATAGTTGTCCGTCTCCTCGTCCGGCTCATCTAGCTCATCGGTCTCATCTAGCTCATCGGTCTCATCGGTCTCATCGGTCTCATCCCAGCCAGCCATAGCCGGCTGCTCAGGGCTGGGGTCAGGGTCGGGCGCGGCTGGGGCCGGGTCTACAGCCGCCGTGTCGCCGCTCCGCAACTGTTCATAGGCGTGTGTGACCCGGTCGAGCAGGGGTTGCTCATCCAGGGTGTCGTTGACCACGCCATCCAGATAGGCTTCGATGGAGTCGATGGCCAGGGCCAGCCAGGACATCGTGGCCTCATCCATCGCCAACTGATCGCCGCCGATTTCCTCGGTGGCCTCTTCGACACAGTAAGCGATGTGGCTCAGGCCGTTTAGCCCGACCATGGCCGCCGCCCCTTTGATGGTGTGGGCGTGGCGGTGGGCCTCTTCCAGGCCATCGACGTGGTCGGCATCGGCTTGAAAGCCTTCCAACCCGCGCCGGATGGCGGGTAGATAACTTTTGGCTTCTTCGATAAAGCCAAGTATTACTTCTTTGTCTATACTTCCAAACATCAGATTCTCTCCGAGTCTCTATAATTACCGGTCTGGGTGTATCTAAGTAGTTTTAGCTAAGGTTAGGAGTTACGCAGTTGCCGTATTTTACCCCCCTCAATCCCCCGATTCGGGGGGAAGCTGGGAGGGGGTTTCGGGGGTGAACTGCGTCACTCCTATAAGGTGTCAACCTTTTTTTGTAACTATTCAGCCTTCATGTCATTTCGTAGCCGAAGGCGGAGAAATCCACCCAAGTGGCTGTTTGCAAACGACCTTCTGGGGGGATTTCTCGGCAAAAAACGCCTCGAAATGACATGCCTGAACAGTCACCTTTTTTTTTGGAGCCAGACCCTAAAGGTTTTGTCTCTGAAGGTTATCTGAAATCAGGTTCGCTACCGTGAATGGACGATATTTGGCCTGATCTGTGGAAACCTTTAGGGTCTCTACCGTCGTCGTTCTACCGTCGTCGTTCTGGGAGAGGGTAGACCGGAATCTACCCTCCAAAGCCATGAGTTACCTGTTAGCCAATCTGTCGTTCAAGCGCGTTTATCAACGAAATCACTTCATCGGACAGGGGGCCGATTTTGGTCAATTCCTGCTGGGCCTGCTCCATCTGGCCCGAATCCCGAATTTTTGAGACGGATGATGTGGCTGACCGTCTTGTGCAAGCTGGCGTGGGTCTGCTCCAATTGAGACATTTCGGCCATATCGCCAAACTGCTCCAGGCCGGTGCTATACAGCCATTTGCCCAGGTCGCACTCCTTGTGGGAGACTGCTTCCGATTGGTCCATCTCTTCGTGACCATCAACAAATGATTTGAGCCGTATTTTCCAAACCTGGTGGCTAAAGCGAGCTAGAGCGAAATCCATTGTAGCCATTGTAAAACTCCTTTATAAAGATTGATTGATAGAAAGTTAGGGAAAAATAACCTTGATCCGGTCTTGGCTCATTTTGGTGACGTTGAGCGTTTCGTTGAACAACTTCCCGACACCTTTCACGGTGCCGACCATATAATCGATCATACCGCGACTCGATTGGTAGGTCATTACCATAGATTTGTCATTTTCCCATTGACAGGTAAAGCGGGGCGGATTGGCCCCGCGCACATTCTTGGTCACAGAGACGTGGATCTTATCCATCTGTGACAGCAATTCCCTGGCCGATGTGGCCGACTCGTAATAGGGTTTGTAGATTTTCTGGGAATAGACAGTGACCCAATACTCGCCGTTCATCTCGGCTATCTGCGTTCTCGTCACGCCTAAAACTTTGGCGGCGGCCTCGAGCAGGCTAAAAAAAGCCTCGTCCTCCAGATCGGAAATGGGCAGGATGTTCAGATCTTTGTTATGCCCACTCTCTCTAAGAATCTCAGCCCACTTGTCCGCGCCATACTGCTGCTGGACAAGCTCTTTCATACATAATGTAATGACACCTTTCATCGTTTAATCCTTCTTTCGATAATAACTAAGGGAGTTCCAGAAAAATAATGATCCCAAAAATCGGAGCTTTGGGTCAGTTG
>CAZWZZ010000063.1:13277-14614 GCA_964638395.1 uncultured Caldilineaceae bacterium | reverse complement strand
CAGCCTCTCCTCGGTCTTCGCAGCGGCGCCGCTTTGCTGCAACGGGTAAAACAGGCCCTCGACCCCAACCGTCGATTTTTGGAGATATAACTTATGCAACACAACATACCTGTCGAAAAATATGGCCCGCAGGGCGAAGCGATGGCCAAAGCCGTCGAAAGCTGCGTTCATTGTGGCTTCTGCCTGGCCGCCTGCCCCACCTACAAAGTTCTGGGGGAGGAGATGGATTCCCCCAGAGGGCGCATCTATTTAATGAAGGAAGTGCTGGAAGGGAACCTGGAGCAGGCCGAGGCCCTGCCCTATATCGACCGTTGTCTCGGCTGCGAGGCCTGCGTGCCCGCCTGCCCTTCCGGGGTGGCCTACGCCGATTTGTTGATCCCCTTCCGGGCGATGACCGAAGAGACGCGCCAGTACGAACCACTCGACCGGCTCTCCCGGCAGATGGTGTTGCAAACGCTGCCCTTTCCCTGGAGCTTCCGGGCGGCTACCCAAATGGGCAAGTTAGTCAAACCGCTACAAAGGCTGCTGCCCGGCAAATTGGGGGCGATGTTGGATCTACTGCCCGACTCGCTGCCCAGTGCCGAACCGCTACCGGACATTTACCCGGCCAAAGGCCAGGTCCGGGCGCGGGTGGCCCTGCTGACCGGCTGCGCCCAGCAGGTCTTGGCCCCGGAGATCAACTGGGCCACGCTGCGGGTTCTGGCTGAGAACGGTATCGAAACCCTCATTCCGAAACACCAGACCTGCTGTGGCAGCCTGTCGATGCACACCGGCGCGGCGGCCCAGGCCAGAACGCTGGCCCGCCACAACCTCAAAACCTTCCCTATGGCCGAGGTGGATGCCGTCGTCACCAACGCGGCCGGTTGCGGCTCCGGCATGAAGGAGTACCCGCTGTTGTTCAAGGGTATGGTTGAAGAGACTCAGGCTCAAGCCTTTGCCTCCAAGGTCAAGGATGTTTCGGTTTTGCTGCACGAGATTGGCTTGAAAAAACCGCCGGCCCTGTCCCGACCGCTCAAGCTGGCCTACCACGACGCCTGCCATCTGGCTCAGGCGCAGGGCATCACCGTCGCCCCCCGCCAATTGCTGCGGAGTATTCCCAACGTTTCCCTGCTGGAAGTGGCCGAGGGGAATATCTGCTGCGGTTCGGCCGGCACGTACAACCTCGAACAGCCGGAGATTGCCAAAGAACTGGGTCAGCGTAAAGCGCAGCATATTCTCAACACCGGAGCCAGGGCGGTGGTCACCGGCAACATCGGCTGTATGACCCAGATTCAGGCTCATCTAACAGAACCCTTACCCGTTTATCACACGATGCAGATTCTGGATCAGGCGTACAG
>CAZWZZ010000063.1:1467-13177 GCA_964638395.1 uncultured Caldilineaceae bacterium | reverse complement strand
CAGAAATTTCTTACGGAGCTTAACATGCCCACTGTCCTCTATGCCGAAGATGACAAAGAGCATCGGTTTATGATGCAGCTTTATCTGAAAAATACCGACATTACCCTCATCGAGGCGAGTAATGGTCAGGAGGCGCTGCAAAAAATTCAGGAACACCGGCCTGACTTGATTCTGCTCGATCTGTTTATGCCCGGCGTCGATGGTTATACCGTGCTGGATTCGGTCAAGGCCAATCCCCAAACCAAGGATATACCGGTCATCATTCTGTCCGCCTGGCCCAAGAAAAAGCTCCGCCGCTCCCCCGACGAAGCCGGGGTGGTCGATTACATCCTCAAACCGTATGATCCGTTTAGCCTGGTGCAGCTCATTCAGAAACGGTTGGCTCAGGGGTAGATCATCACTCGGTTGCACATTTGTTCGCTTAATTCTTGAAAAATTCTTGCCACCCTCTTGTGCTGTCAGAACCGTATCAAAGGCTAAAATGACCCAAACACAAAAACCCTATCTTCAATACCCACTCCCGTTGGCCTTTTCATCGACGGACGAAAATACGGACGAGAAAGCAGGCGTCACGCATCAGGGCAGCAACGCGATCCGCCCGGAAGACCGTGCTTTTCACGACTGGTATCGCTTTGTGTTGTCATATCCGCCCCATTTGGTCAGAGATTACATTGATGATTTCGGCTTGAATGAAAAATCGACTCTCTTGGACCCGTTTTGCGGAACCGGCACAACGCTTGTCGAAGCAAAACTACACCATATTCAAGCGATAGGGTTGGAAGCCAACCCTTTCCCCCATCTTGCTTCGACCGTCAAAACCGAGTGGGCCATTGACCCGGACGAATTACAGGCGTTTGTCACCGAAATTTCAGAATGTACCTATGCTGAATTAACCGCTCAAGGAATCGATGATCGTGCCCTGATTTGCGTACATGATGTTCCGTTGAAAACATTGGGAGTGAAGGCGATGCGGGCGCTGATTAAAAATTCTATCAGCCCGCTGCCGTTGCACAAAACGATCACTTTGCTTGAGCAACTCAATCGTCATCAGGATACACCCTATTTTCCTTACGCCGTTTTAGCCCTCGGCAACGCTTTGGTGACCGCCATCGGCAATCTGCGTTTTGGGCCGGAAGTCGGGGTCGGCAAAGTGAAGAAAGATGTGCCGGTTGTGGCCGCATGGTTGTCTGAGGTGAGGAAAATGGTTAGGGATTTATCATCAGTCGTCGGTCTCGATTATCCCCCCAGTCGGGTTCTTCTGGCGGATGCCAGGCAGCCCAACAAGATCATTCCCGAAAATTCAATTGATGCGGTCATCACCTCGCCCCCTTATCCCAATGAAAAGGATTACACCCGAACCACTCGCCTTGAGTCGGTCGTATTGGGGTTTTTCAAAGATATGGCGCATCTGCGCGGTTTCAAGAAAACGCTTCTCAGGTCTAACACCCGGGGCGTCTACAAAACTGACGATGACGATAAATGGATTGCCGATATCGGAGAGATTCAACAAATAGCCGCAGCCATTGAAGCCCGTCGTCTCGAACTGGGCAAAACATCAGGCTTTGAAAAACTTTATGCCCGTGTGACAAAATTATACTTTGGGGGCATGGCCCGCCATTTGGCTGACCTGACCACCGTTCTCAAACCGGGCGCTCATTTAGCCTACGTCGTCGGCGACCAAGCCTCTTATCTCCGCATCATGATCCGTACCGGGCAAATTTTGGCGAAGATAGCTACCCGTCTGGGGTATCAAGTTGAGCGAATCGATCTTTTTCGGACCCGGTTTGCCACGGCCACCAAAAATGAATTGCGAGAAGAAGTCATTGTTTTGAGATGGCCGGGAAAATAGATATTCAGTTGACATTGTGACATTTTTAAGCCAATTGTGAACTATGGGAAAATATGAGCAGATTATCGAATGGGTGTTCCAACACAATCACCAATCGGGTGACGTCAGGGTCTCCTTTGCGCGAGAAGAATTGGTGCGGGCCTCGGACGCATTGGGATTGGCCAGGATAAAAAACCTGGGCGACATTCCCTATTCATTTCGCTTTCGGCGAGAGTTGCCGGAGAATATTCAGAAGACCGCGCCCGAAGGTGCGGAATGGATTATTGTCGGAGCAGGTGTCGCCGCTTACCAATTTCGGTTGGCCGCGCCGGGCAAAATCCAACCGACACCCCACCTCAAACCGATCAAAGTGCCAGACTCAACGCCGGAGATTGTTCGTCACTACGCGCCCGGAACTGATGAGCAGGCCCTTCTGACTCGGGCCAGATATAATCGCTTGATCGACATCTTCACGGGCATTACCTGCTATTCGATTCAAAACCATCTGCGAACGACAGTTACAGACATCGGTCAGGTTGAAATCGACGAAATTTATGTGGGTCTCAACAAACGAGGTACTCATTTTGTGCTGCCGTGTCAGGCCAAGTCGCCCGGTGATAGATTTGGCATTGTTCAAGTGATGCAGGATATTGCCCTATGTCAAGAACGGTATCCCCAAGCAATTTGTAAACCAATCGCCCTCCAATTTACCGCTGATGATAGCGTGGCGATGCTAGAGCTTACCGTTCGAGAGGAAGACGATTTGTTAAAACTGAATATCGTCGAGGAAAAACAGTATCAACTGATTCCCAGATCAGAGATTTCAGATGAAACGTTGAAGATGCTGAAAGAAAATGAACCTTAAACTTTTGGATGAGAGCAAAGCATGTCGATCATCACCCTCGACGGCCAGAACCTAACCATCAACCAAGTCATTGCCATCGCCAACGGCACACCCGGAGCGCCCACCGTCACCCTCAGCGAGCAGGCGCAAGCCAACGTCAGCCGGGCTGCGGTGGCGGTCAACACCCTGCTGGAACGGGGAGAGATTGCCTACGGCATAACCACCGGCTTTGGGGCCTTCAAAAGCAAGATCATCTCACCGGATCAGGTCGCTCAACTCCAACGAAACATCCTCCTCAGCCACGCCGTCGGTGTGGGCAAGCCGTTTGATAGAGCGACGACGCGGGCCATTATGCTGATCCGGGCCAACACCCTGGCTCGGGGCTACTCCGGCATCCGGCTGGTCACGCTCCGACTGCTGCTGGCTATGCTCAACGCCGGGGTCCATCCCATCATCCCCGAAAAAGGCTCCCTTGGCGCGAGTGGTGATTTGGCCCCGCTGGCCCATATGAGCCTACCGCTGATTGGGCTGGGCGAGGCGGAATACCAGGGCGAGATCCTGCCCGGCGCGGAGGCTTTGGCGCGGGCGGGCTTGCAGCCGGTCACGTTGGCTGCCAAAGAGGGGCTGGCCCTGACCAACGGCACGGCGATTATGGCCGCACTGGGGACGATGGAAGCCTGGCACGCCCGGCTGCTCAACCGGGTGGCCGACATCGCCGGCTGTCTCAGCCTGGAGGCTCTGCACGGCACGACGCTGGCCTTCGATGACCGTATCCAACAGTTGCGTCCCTACCCCCGCCAACTCAATTGCGCCGCCTATTTGCGAGAATTGCTGACCGGCAGCCACTTCACCCGCCACCACGATCCAACCAATGTGCAGGATGCCTACACCTTGCGCTGTATCCCCCAGGTTCATGGTGCGGTGCGGGACGCTATCGCCTACACCCGCTGGGTGATGGAGATCGAGCTGAACGCGGTGACCGATAATCCGCTGATTTTTATCGACAACGAGACGGAAGATATCACTGTGCTGTCCGGCGGCAATTTCCACGGCGAACCGCTGGCCATTGCGATGGATTATTTGAGTATCGCTATGACCGAAATGGGCAACATCTCCGAACGGCGGATTATGCGCCTGACCGACGAGGCCAGCAATGCCCAGACGCTGCCCGCGTTTCTGACCCGGCAGGGGGGCCTCAACTCCGGCTTTATGATTACTCAATACACCGCCGCCGCCCTGGCCACCGAAAACAAAGTCTTGGCCCACCCGGCCAGCGTCGATACCATCCCCAGTTCGGCCAACGTTGAGGATCACGTCAGCATGGGCTGCACCGCCGGCCTCCAGACCCGCGAAATCATCACCAACGTCGAACGTATTCTGGCCATCGAACTGATGGCGGCGGCGCAGGGCATTGATTTTCGGAAGCAGGCGCTCGGTCAACAAGCCAAATTAGGCCGGGGCACGCAACCAGCCTACGATCTCATCCGGCAACAGGTACCGTTTCTTGAGGAGGATGCGCTGATGTACCCCCACATCGAGGCGGTCAGGCAGTTGATCGCCAGTGGGGATTTGGTTAAAGCGGTGAACGAGAAGGTTGAGGATATTTGGGAGGTTTAGTGATTGTCATTTGTCCGTTGTCAGTTGTTTGTAGCTGATTGTAGCTTGACCCCTGACAATCGACAGCGGTCCACGGGCCAATGACAACGGACTCAGGGTAGAATTTCAAAAGCGGGGCAGTGGTGGGGCCGAACGAGGCGGAAATGGCGCTGGTCGAGGGTCAGGAGGCGTTTGATGCGGAGCCGTTCGGCGATGGCAATGAGCGTGGCATCGACAAAATCGAGGCGGCTGTCCTGATACGTTTTCAGCAAATCGGCCACTCGCGGCCAATCATCGGGATGAACCGCCTCCAACGTCCAGGTTGGCTGGCTGATCTGCTCAATAAATTGTTGCATAACGTGATGGCCGAGCCGTGAGTCGAGCAGATAGGCGACTTCCGGCAGCACCGTGAGCGGCACGATCCAGCGAGTGCGTATATTCTGGGCGACCTCGACGCAAGCTGTATGGGAGAGATCATTGCGATTAGTCAGGGCGAAGAGGAAGCTCGTATCAACGAGGGTCATCATCCTTCCAAAACGCTCCAGCCACGAACCGGATCGACCTCACGCCGTAAAATCGCCTCATCCTGACCATCCCGCACATCCGTTGGCGCATCACTTTCGCCCAAGCCCACGATTCCCAGCAGCGGGTTGTCTGGCGGCGCGGTTTTGTGCTGTTCGGTCACATACAGGGCCAGAGCTTCCCGGATGACTCCTGCCGTTGATTTATTTTGTTGTTTCGCAATTTGCTTCAACTCGTAAATCAGGGCTTCGTCGATCATGATAGTCGTCCGCTTCATAAGGTTACTCCGAGTTAGACTAAATATTATGGTTATGCTATCATAATTCAAACTTTAAGTCAAGGCTACCATGACAAAAATTGATCTACTGATCCACAACGCAACCCAACTGGTCACCTGCGCCAGTCCAACCGGCCCCAAGCGGGGTCAGGCCATGACCGACGTCGGCCTCATCGAGGATGGCGCGGTGGCGGTCAGCGATGGTCAGATCATCGCTGTCGGGCCGACCGGCGAGATCCGGGCCGACTACGAGGCCCCCAACACCATCGACGCCGCCGGCAAAGTAGTCTGCCCCGGCTTTGTCGATCCTCATACCCACCTGGTGTATGCCGGGGAGCGGGTAGCCGAGTTCGAAATGCGGATTCGAGGCGCGGGCTATATGGATATTATGCGAGCCGGGGGTGGGATTCTTAGCACGGTGCGCTCCACCCAGGCGGCGACCGTCGAGCAGTTGACCGCTGAGTCCCGACCCCGGCTGGCGGCGATGTTGGCTCTGGGCACGACCACGGTCGAAATAAAAAGTGGCTACGGGTTGACGACGGCCAGCGAAATCAATACCCTGAAAGCCATCGCCGCACTGGATGAGTGTCAGCCGATTGATCTGGTGCCAACATTTATGGGCGCTCACGCGCTGCCGCCTGCTTACCGAGAGAGGCCGGACGACTATCTTGATCGAGTCATCGACGAGATGCTCCCGGCGGCGGTCGAATGGTATACCGACTCTCCCTTTGCCCGGCGGGATTGGCCGCTTTTCAACGATGTCTTCTGCGAGCCAAACGTCTTCGACCTCGATCAATCACGGCGGGTCTTGGAAGCGGGGCTGGCGCTGGGGCTACCGGCTAAAATCCACGCCGATGAGTTCGAGACGCTGGGCGGCGCGGCACTGGCCGTCGAGATGGGGGCCATCTCGGTCGATCATCTGGATGTGACGCCACTCGCTGAGATTGAGTTGTTGGCCGGAGCGGACACGGTTGGCGTCATTCTGCCCGCCGTCAATTTCAACCTGGGCAGCTACCACTTCGCCGATGCCCGGACGATGATTGATCGGGGCGTGGCTATCGCGCTCTCGACCGACATCAACCCCGGTTCGGCCCCCTGCCCCTCGATGCCGCTGGTGATGGCCATTGCCTGCCGTTACCAAAAGCTGTTACCTGCTGAGGTTCTCAACGCCGGAACCATCAATGCCGCCCACGCGCTCGGGTTGGGGGATCAACTCGGCTCCCTCGAGGTCGGCAAACAGGCCGATCTGCTCCTCGTCAACGCGCCCGATTATCGCCACCTGGCCTATCAGTTTGGCGGTAATTTAGTAGAGCAGGTGGTCAAGCGGGGACAACCGATAATAAGTGAATAGTGAACATTGCTACATTCAGGAGGAGTCAATGATGACAAACCAGTTTCCTACAGTTCACCGACAGGGTAAGCACATCATTATCCCCGGTCTGGCCACGGCCCATTCTCATACTTTCCAGCGTGCCCTGCGGGGACGGACGCAACGACGTAAAACCGGGGCCGGTTCGTTCTGGTCGTGGCGAGAGTTGATGTATGACCTGGCCGAGAAGTTGAACCCGGACGATGTTTACCACATCGCTCGTTTCGCCTTAACCGAGTTGGCCATGTCCGGGATAACGGCGGTTGGTGAGTTTCATTATGTTCATCACCAGCCGGGGGGTACGCCCTATGCCGACCGGACAATCCTGGCCGATGCGGTTGTCCGGGCCGCCCGCGAGGTTGGGCTGCGGATTACGCTGATTCGGACGGCCTATCTCCGGGCCGGCTATGAACAGGAAATGATTTCTCCCCAACGACGGTTTGCCGACCCGTCGGTTGATCCTATCTTGCAGGATGTCGAAACATTAGGAAAACGGTACGCCGATGACCCGACGGTGACAGTCGGCTTAGCTGCCCACAGTATCCGGACTGTGCCGCGAGCGGACATCGTGGCCCTGGCCAGGTATGCTCGTCAGCAAAATTTACCTTTCCATATGCACATTGCCGAACAGTGGAACGAAGTTAGACAGAGCCTGAGCGAACATGGCCTCCGTCCGATAGAGCTGCTGGCTAAAGCCGAAGCGTTATGGCGAAACTTCGTCGGTGTTCACGCCACACACATCAGCCCAGGCGAGATCGAGGCCCTGGGCCGGGCCGATGCCTTTGTCTGTTTGTGTCGGACGACGGAGCGGGACTTGGGGGATGGGTTACCGCAGGTGGATGCGCTGGTGCAGGCCGGTGTCAAACTGTGCGTTGGGGTTGATAGCCACGTTAGCGGCGATGCCTTCGAGGAAGTTCGGGCCGTCGAGTGGGATGATCGTTCCCGCACCGAAGCTCGCCACGTGGCCGCCGAAGCCCCGGAGTTATTGCAGATAGCTACCCAGAGTGGCTACCACGCGATTGGCCTCGGTGAAGTGTGGCAGGAGGATGAGGTTCGTTTACGGGCAGATGATCCCTCCCTGGCCGGCATCAACGACGATTTGTTGACCGATGGGATTATTTTCGGGGCCACGCCCCGGGCTGTCGATGAGGTTATCGTTGCCGGGCGACGTATTGTTGAAGGGGGCGTCCATCCTAATTATAACGAAGCCTTGCAGGGCTACGAAGCCGCCTTGAGGCGATTGGGGTTGTTATAGCAGCGCATTGAAACTGAGTATGATAATCCTCTATTCCTCCATCATCCCCGCTCCTGCCGAGGCCCGGCAGACGTAGACCGTCGCTTCCAAGCCGGAAGCGGCGGGGTACTTGTCGGCAATGGCAGCCTTGACCGCCGGGACCATCCTCTGGTGGGCCAGGGCCACGACGCAGCCGCCAAAGCCACCACCGGTCATCCGCGCCCCGCCCGCCTCGCCGATGACTTCGGCTATAATTTCGACCAGGGTATCAATCGGCGGTACGGTAATTTCGAAGTCATCCCGCATCGAGACGTGGGACTCGGCCATCAACTGCCCCATCAGCCGCAGATCGCCCTGGCGCAGGGCCTCGGCGGCAGCTTCGGTGCGGGCGTTCTCGGTGATGACGTGCCGGGCGCGTTTGGCCACCGTTTCAGCCAGCTCATCCTCATGCAGAGCGAACAGATCGGCGGGGACATCCCGCAGCGTAGGCAACCCGAAATGGGCGGCAGCGGCCTCACACTCCCGGCGGCGGGTGTTATACTCGCTATCCACCAAGCCCCGCTTGACGTTGCTATTGGCGATGATGACGGCCACATCGGACGGCAGCGGCACCGGTCGATACTCAAAGCTGCGACAGTCGATCAGCAAAGCGTGGTCCCGCTGGCCGAGAGCGGAAATGAATTGATCCATAATCCCGGAATTGACCCCCACAAAATCATTCTCCGTCTGTTGGCCGACCAGAGCGATGGTCTGGCCGTCGAGGTCGAGGCCGCTCAGTTGGCTCAAGGCCGTGCCCACAGCCACCTCCAGCGAAGCCGACGAACTCAGCCCGGCCCCCTGCGGCACATTCCCGGCGATGACCAACTCCGCCCCCCGCAGCGTATGCCCCCGCTGCACGAGCGACCAGACCACCCCCCGCACGTAGTTGCTCCATAGAACCGCCTCGTCCGGCTCGATATTTGGCCCAATCTTAAAATCGGTGCGCTGCTCCTCATAATCGGCGGCGACTACCACCATTTGTTGATCGTCGCGGGGTCGGGCGGCGATGACCGTCTCGTAGTCGATGGCGCAAGGCAGGACGAAGCCATCATTGTAGTCGGTATGCTCGCCGATCAAGTTGACCCGCCCCGGTGCCCGGAAAAAGTGGCTCGGTGTGCCGCCAAACTGCTTTTGAAAAATAGGGACCGTTTTGTCTTTTAAGCTCATCGTTGTAAATCTCTCTGATATAGCAACAGGCAAATCTTGAATTTCTAACCCATCGCCGCCGCGTACCGCACGCCCGCCTCGAAGAGCGGCAGTCCCAATCGGCCCCGCTCCCCCCGAGTCCAGCGGGGATGCTGCCAGGGCACGATGTGATCTTCGGGGTGGGGCATCAAGCCCAAAATCGTCCCCTCGGTGTTGCAAACCCCGGCGATGTCGCCCCCGGAGCCGTTGGGGTTGGCCGGGTACGCGCCCGCTGCGGCTGCCCCGTCCGGTTGCGTGTAACGCAGGACAACTTGCGCGGTGGGCAACTCGGCCCCGCTGATGAACCGTCCCTCGCCGTGGGCCACCGGGCAATAAATCGGCTCGGTCAGGGCGCGAGTGAAGATACAGGGCGAGTTGGGGTTCGGCTGGAGCGTGACCCAGCGACACTCGAAATGGCCGGTGGCGTTGTGGGTCAGGGTCGCCGTCGCCTGACCCGGCGACGGCTGGCTTTTCTGAGAGACCAGGCTTCCGGGGTCGGGTAGCAGGTTGGCCTTGACGAGGGCTTGAAAGCCGTTGCAGATGCCCAACACCGGCTTGCCTTGCTCAACGAACGCGGCCAACTCCTCGCCGAGGTCGAGGCGCAAATCGAGCGCCAGCCGTTGGCCCGCGCCAAGCGCATCGCCGTAGGAAAAGCCCCCGGCCACGATGAGCATCTGGTAATCGGCCAGCCGGTGCGTGGCCGCCGGGCCGCGCAGTTGGTTGATATGCACGATGTGCGGTACCCCCCCGGCCAACGTACAGGCCCAGGCCGCTTCGTGGTCCCGGTTGATGCCGGAGGCGTGAAGAATGAGAATTTTGGGTTTTGGTGTCATCAGCTTATTCTGTCGATTATTCAAAAATTTTATGAATGGGACAAGAAAAGTCAGGCAAAACATCCTGCCCCTCAAGCGACTCGCCGGCCGTCAGTACCCGGATGTCGGCAAAAGAGCGGTAGACCGTGACCGTCTGCGTTTCAGGATAGATGACCCAGACCAACCGGCACCCGGTCTCCAGCCAGTCCCTCACTTTTGCTTGCACCTTTGAGGCGCTATCAGACGGAGAGACCACTTCAACGATCAAATCGGGGGCAATAGCCCAATACCCCTCCGGCTCGCCGTCGGCCGGGATGCGCTCTTGGGCCACAAACGCGGCGTCCGCCGCTCGCACGGTGTCGGGGTTTTCACGCAGTTTGAAGCCGGTTTCGGCGGCGTACACGGCCCCCAGGTGGTGTTTATGAACGTACTGGTCTAATAGGGATCCAATTCGCATGGCAATGCGACCGTGTCGTACTCCGGCAGGACTCATAACTATCAATTCTCCTTCGATCAGTTCGTAACGTTGTTTCCCTCTGGGTAACTGTAATAGCATTTCTGCCGTCATTGGTTGGGATGTATCCGGTGTCGAGATTTGTGGGGTTGATACTGTTGTAACCATTTTTCAATCCTCTTTGCTTATAAACACTGAACCTCGTTAGACATTATACCAACAAAACTTATGTCGCCCGAAAAGAGCAGGATCGTCTGAATGATAGGATTAAAATCTGCACTACATGACCCCTCGCCAAGCGACATTCAGTTGGCTGATCTCAACGGCAAGCGGCCCCACCTTGAGCCACGGCTCCGCTGTGACCTCGCCGCAGCGAGCGACGGGGGCGTCCATCATCGTTCGCTCGAAGGCAGCCGCTTTCTCCGGCGGAATTTCGACCAGCCAGCGCCCGTTGCTTTCGCTGAACAGGGTGATGAGCGGGTCATCCACCCCGGCGGCGGTGGGGATGGCGTCCAGGTCGAGGCTCAGGCCCAAGCCTCCGGCCAGGGCCATCTCGGCGGCGGCGACAGCCAGCCCCCCCTCGCTCAGATCGTGGCAGGCTCGTACCAGGCCGTCGTGAATGGCCTGATGCAGGGCGCGGGCGGTGGTCAGCGGGGCTTCCGGCAAGCCGGGTGGCGTCGTTTCGGCCAGGTCATAATGGTGGCTCAACAGCGCCCCGCCCAATTCGCGGCGGGTGTGGCCGATGAGGTAAATCAAATTTCCGGCGCTCTTGACATCCATCGTCACCACCCGCTGAATATCCGGCACTACGGCGATGGCTGAAATCAGCAGCGTGCCGGGGATGGGCGTTCGCTGCCCGTCCTCGGCCACATATTCGTTGTTGAGGCTATCCTTGCCGGAGATGAAGGGGGCATCGAAGGCCCGGGCCGCGTCGTAGCAGCCTTTGGCCGCCCGCACCAGGCCGCCCAAGCGGTCGGGTAGGTTGGGGTTGCCCCAACAAAAATTATCGAGCAGGGCCAGATGATCGGGGTCACCGCCGACGGCTACGGCGTTCCGCACCGCCTCATCGACCGCGCTGAGGGCCATCACATAGGGATCGAGCAATCCATAAGCCGGGTTGATGCCGTTGCTAATGGCCACCCCCTGCGCCGTGTGCGTCCCCAGCGGCTTGATAACGGCGGCATCGCTGGGGCCGTGGTTCTGCCAGCCGGTCAGCGGCTTGATGACCGTTCCCCCCTGCACCTCGTGGTCGTAGGTGCGGATAATGGCCTCTTTGCTGGCCACGTTGGGATCGGCCAGCAGGGTCAGCAGGGCGGTGGTGGCGTCGATAGAGCCAGCCCCCCCTAACCCCCCGGAGGGGGGGATTTCCGTCTTTTCTATCCCCTTGAGGGTTGGCTCTGTTTCTTCCCTTCTGGGAGAGGGGAAAATTTCTGTTTTTTCTCCCCCCTCTGGGGGGTCGGGGGGGCCGGGCCGCACCCATTCCGCCTCCAACGCCAGCCTCGGATGCCCCTCGTGCAGCAGCGCCATCGGCAAATCCAGGACCAATTCCC
>CAZWZZ010000063.1:0-1367 GCA_964638395.1 uncultured Caldilineaceae bacterium | reverse complement strand
AGCCTCGGATGCCCCTCGTGCAGCAGCGCCATCGGCAAATCCAGGACCAATTCCCCCTGGTAACGGACGACCATTTGCCCCTCGCCGGTGAAGCGGCCCACGTCATCCCACTCGACGCCATACTGCTCACACAGCGCGGCCAGGGCTTCCAGCTTGGCCGGGGGGACGGCCAGCACCATCCGCTCCTGGGCTTCGGAGAGCCAAATTTCCCAGGGGCGCAGACCGCTGTATTTCAACCCGACCCGGTTTAGCTCCACCTCAGCCCCCAACGCCTCGCCCATCTCGCCGATGGCAGAGGAGAGACCGCCCGCGCCGCAGTCGGTGATGGCGTTGTAGAGCCGTTGGTCACGGGCGGCCAGGATAACTTCGGTCACATCCTTTTCGATGATGGGATCGCCAATCTGGACGGCGGTGCTGGCGAAGCTGGCCTCGCTGGTCTCGCTGTCCAGATCGAGCGAGGAAAATGTCGCCCCGCGCAGCCCATCCCGCCCGGTGCGCCCGCCGAGGACAATCAGCCGGTCGCCGATTTGGGGGTCGGTGACGTGGCTATCGACCGGGGCCAGGCCGACGCAGCCGCAGTAGACGAGCGGGTTGGCGATGTAGCCGGGATGGTACAGCACCGCCCCGTTGACGGTGGGGATGCCCATTTTGTTGCCGTAATCACCGACCCCGGCCACGACGCCTGCCTGCACCCGGCGCGGGTGGAGCGAGCCGTTCGGCACGGCCTCCGGTGGCAAATCCTGCGGCCCGAAGCAGAGAACGTCGGTCACGGCGATAGGTTTGGCCGAGACGCCCAGAATATCCCGGATGACGCCGCCGACACCGGTGTTGGCCCCCCCAAACGGCTCCAGGGCCGAAGGGTGGTTGTGGGTTTCTATTTTAAAGGAAAGGACGTTCTGACCGTCGAACTCGATCAGCCCGGCGTTATCGACAAAGGCGGACACGATCCACGCTTTGCTACAGGCTTCGGTGGCGGCCCGGATGGTGGTCTTAAGCAGCCCGTCGATGGTCTCCGTGGCGACGGGTTGGCGGCTGGCGGGGTCGATTTCAGTGTAATGGATGATAGCTCTGAAGGTTTTGTGGTAGCAATGCTCCGACCAGGTTTGGGCCACCATCTCCAGCTCGGCGTCGGTCAGGGGACGGTTTGCCCGGCGGCAAAAGTCACGCAAGACCTGCATCTCGGCCAGGTTCAGGGCCAGGCGGCGTTCCTGGCTGAGGGCCAGCAGCGCCTCGTCGCTCAAATCGGCCAGGGGAATCGATTCGACGTAGCCATCGGCAGCGGTCTCTTCGATGAAAGCCGGTTTGATCGGGCCGAGGGCGTACCGCTGCACCACCTCGTTGCAGAGAACCTGTTGGGCCAGACGGTG
>CAZWZZ010000062.1:8401-14626 GCA_964638395.1 uncultured Caldilineaceae bacterium | reverse complement strand
TATTCGTTTTTTGTCTTTTTGAAACTCTTTACCCCTCGTTTCTGCGTTGAACCATTTAGATTATCACGGCTATTACATGAATTGGGGCAGCTTGCAGCAGAATCAAAAGTGGCTAAAGAAGCTAAACGCCTGTCACGACAGATATGGACAGAATTTATACGGGAAATATCTTGAATATTTTGTGAACCACTGGCATAGTTATGTTTCATCAAAAGAAGATTTAGAACGACTGAAATAGATTGAATATCCTGGAAAACGAAAAAGGTCTTGGCAAATTGAGATGCCAAGACCTTTCTTATTTCAGAATTCAGACAAAAGAACCGTCAGCCTAAAACACCGCTGCCAAAATCTGAGTCGAATCGGTGGCGAAGTCGATGAAGGGCTGGCCGTAGAGGGCGATGAGCAGAGTAACGACCATCGTTACGCCGATGAAGGCCAGCAAGGCGATGCTCAAGAAGGGGGAGCGGCGGACCAAGCCGGCGTAGTCAACGATGTTGGCCGTGCCCATTTTGGTTTCGAGGTTAATGACCACGGCAAAAAGGCCCAGGTTGGTAAAGAGATAGAGCAAGTTGCCGTTGACGCCGCCAGAGACCACGCCGTAGCGTAGATATTTGACTCCGGTTTTTCTTGTATCCTCTTACGACTTGTAGTAAAATAACCATCTTGTGCCACCTTAAGGCACAAGTTTTTTTGTTCCCGTCGGCAGTACGCCGCTACTTTTGGATGGAGTTAGACCCTATGAATGATTATAATCACTCAAAAATCCCCGTCCTGTTACGCCTCACCCTCATTTTCACGCTTTTAACCCTGGGCGGGCTAATCGTTACCGCAACCCCGGCCCAGGCTCAGGAGCCGTTCCCGCCGGGGGTGGAGTTGGTGGGGCAGTTTGAGTTCGAAGAGCCGGAGACGCCGCCGGCCGCGCCATCGGCCAATCCCGTCGCCAGCTCGACGATCAGCTTTTCCCAGGAGGCGACGGTCAGCAAAACGCCGCTCTCTCTGGCGCTGACGCCGCTGGCAGCCGGGACCATCAAATATACGACCAACGGGGCTACGCCCGACGCCAACAGTACCCCCTACCAGGGACCCATCCCCATCAACGAAACGACCGTCATCCGCGCCCAACTGTTCAGCGATGAGGGCGTGCCGCTCGGCCCGGTCGATACCAAATCTTACATCATCGCCGATTACGAGCAGACCATCCCGGTCATCTCCCTGGTCAGCGATTGGGGCAACTGGGAAACGCTCCACACCTTCGCCAAAGAGCGAGGGCTGGATTGGGAGCGTCCGGTCAACATCGAATATTTTGCCGAAAACAGCGGCCAGCTTCAATTTAACCACGCCGCCGGGGTCCGCATCCACGGCAACTTCTCCCGCCTGTTCAGCCCCAAGAAATCCTACCGCATCTACTTCCGTAAATCCTACGGCGGGCCGGGCAACCTGGCATATCCCCTGTTTGAAGATAGTCCGGTCACATCATTCGACAAAATCATCCTGAAAGGTATCTTCCAGGACGCCTTCTACCATCGCAACATTCCCAACCTGTCGGACAAACATCACACCGCCCGCTACATCAACGACCAGGTCACCCGCAACCTGCACCGTGATATGGGCCAGCCCATTGCCCACGGGCGGTGGGTCCTGCTCTACCTCAACGGCGACTTTTGGGGCCTCTACAACCTGACCGAGCGGATCGATCTGCCGATGTTGCGGACCTACTCCGATAAAAATGCCGATTGGGATGTCATCGTCAAGGAGAGCGGCTGGGATGAATTTGGGCAGTGGTACAACATCGAAGATGTGCGGGAGGGGGATTACGGAGCCTGGCTGGAAAATCAGGATTGGATTGGGGCGGCCGACTTCACCGACCCCGGCAACATCGGCGTCCTGGAGTGGCGGGTCGATATGGAAAATATCTACTCCTATATGTTTCTCCAGGCGTACACCCAGAATACCGATTGGCCCGATGCCAACTGGGTCGTCGTTCGGCGTAAAGACCCCGGCGCGGTCGGCAACGAGGGCAAATGGCGAATGATGATCTGGGACTCCGAAACGACCTTTGGCAGCGGGGCCGATTTCCGCAAGGACATCAACACGTTGCAAAATGTCCACAGCCCCCACGACAGCATCACCCGCATTTTGGAGAAGCCCTTCATCGGCAGTTGCGCCTTGAAGCATCAATTCGTGCAGCGGGCCAGGGAATATCTGGGCGTGGAGAATGTCCACGGCAAACCGCCGGAGCAGGTCGGCCAACTGTCGAAAGAGAATATCAAGGCTGAAATTATGACCCAGGCTGAGATTGTGCGCCCCTTCATTAATATGGAGGCCCAACGCTGGGCACCCGATATGGGCGTGGCCAACTTCGATCACGCCGTCAACGAGGCCCTCAAGTTTGTCGATGTCCGGGAAGAGGTCATCCTCAACCATCTCGATATTTTGCGCTACCAGACCTTTACCGAGTGTCAGTAAGGGTGAAGTTTGCTTTCAATTGTAAACAGTGTCTAAGTTAGCTGGAAGCGTGGAAGATTGGAAGTTTGGAAGTTTGGTCAAATAATCACCACCCTTCCAACTTCCAGCCTTCCAGCCTCTCAACCCATATGCACTTTCACCGCCCCCGCCATAAAAAAATAAAGCGGCTGCTCTTCTGGGGCCTCCTGCTGCTGGTCCTCCTGTTTGGGGTCAGCCAGATTTCGGCCACGCCGCCCAACGCCAGCCTGACGCCCCTCATCATCAGCGAGTTCATGGCCACGAACGGAACCGGCCTGACGGATGAGGATGGGGATTACGTCGATTGGATCGAAATCTACAACAAGAGCGGCCAGCCGGTCAATCTGGGCGGCTGGGCCTTGACTAACGACCCGGCCACGCCCTCCAGATGGATGTTCCCCGACATCACCCTCGGCAGCCGGGAGTATCTGGTCGTTTTCGCCTCCGGCAAAAACCGGCAGGGGACGGAGCCGGGCACTGCCTTGCACACCAACTTCCGTCTCAGCAAAGCGGGGGGCTATCTGGGCCTCTTCAACGTTCTTGAAGCTCGGATTATGGATGAATTGGCCCCGGTGTATCCCCAACAGTTTCGTGATGTGTCCTACGGACGTTACGGCGACACGCTCAGCTACGGCTATCTGGCCATCGCCACGCCGGGCGGTCCCAACGATGACACCCTGGCTTGGGCCGACATCGTCGCTCCCGTCACCTTTAGCCAGGCGCGGGGCTTCTACGATAGCCCCCTCGAGGTCAGCCTGACGACCGTCACCCCGAACGCCACCATCCGCTACACCACCGACGGCAGCGAGCCGACCAGCAGTCGGGGCAGGCCCTACACCGAACCGCTTACCATCGACACGACCACCACCCTCCGGGCCGCCGCCTTCCACCCCGACTCGCTGCCCGCGCCCGTCACCACCCACACCTACATTTTCCCCGACGACGTGCTGGCCCAGCCGGATGAGCCGCCCGGCTTTCCCCGCACCTGGGGCACGCGCCTGGCCGAGGTCGACGGGCGGGTTGAGGTGGCCGCCGTGCCCGCCGATTATGGCCTGGCCCCTCCCGCCGGAACCGGCTCCGCCGATTTGGGCGACAGTCTGTCCGCTCTGCCTACGCTGTCCCTGGTGATGGATCGCCAGAGCTTTGCCGAGCTGCACGCCAATTTCGAGGATGCCTCGATCTGGGAGCAGCCGGTCTCCGTCGAGTGGATCGAGCCGGACGGCCGGAGCGCCGATTTTCAGATCAACGCCGGTATCCGGCCCTATGCCGCGACCGCCGACTCGGCCGCTTCGCCCAAACGCTCCTTCCGGCTGCTGTTCAAAGGGGCGTATGGGGCCACCAAGCTAACCTACCCGGTCTTCGACACCTCCTCGCTGGCCTCTTTTGATACGCTGCTGCTGTTGGCCGGGCCGGATGGCAGCCTGGCCCACCCTGAGACCTCCGGCGTGACCTACGCCCGCACCGAATGGCTGCGCCGGAGCCAGGAGGCGATGTCCGGCCTGGCGGCCCACGGCACCTTTGTTCATCTCTATCTCAACGGTCTCTATTGGGGACTGTACAACCTGGCCGAGCGGCCCGACGAGTCCTTTATGGCCGCTTATCTGGGGAGTGACAAAGAGGATTGGTTCATCGCCACCGAAGACGGTCCCCAACATGGGGCGGAGGATGCGCGGGCCGCCGAGCTGGCCTATCTCTTCACCATCCTCGACTTTGCCGCCCGCAGCGATACCGGCCCAACCAGGCCGGCCTATCTGGCCGAACCCTACGCCGACCTGGCCGCCTATTTCGATCCGGTTCAATTTAGCGACTATATGATTCTGAATTGGTACGCGGGAACCGACCAGTGGGCCGGTCATCATTGGTCCGCCGGGGTGCGGCTGCAAGAGATCGCCGGGCGGGGACATATTTTTGTGGCAGATACCTACCGTATTTTTCAAGGCCACGGCCCGACCCTCGGCTTCGACCGGGGAGACACCGGCTCCAGCCCCCAGACCGGCCTCATCCAGCCCCTTTTTGAGACGATGCTTCAAGACCCCGACTTTCGGATGACCCTGGCTGACCGGCTCTACAAGCATCTTTTCAACGACGGTGCCTTGAGCGAGACCGAAGCCACGGCCCGCTGGCAAACCCTCGTCCATACGCTGGACCCGGCCATCCCCGCCGAGGCTGCCCGCTGGGGGGATGCCGCCCGTCAACCGCCCCTGACGCCCCAGGATTGGCGCGAGGCGACAGAGGCCGTTCTGGCCCAACTCGACGGCAACGCAACCCGGCTCATCGAGCAGGCCCGTGAGGCCGGTTTTTATCCGCCGGTCGATCCGCCGCTGTTCAGCCGGGATGGGGGGCTGGTCCAGGCCGGGTTTGAAATCGAAATGGCTCTGCCGGAGGGGTGTCAGGATTGCACCATCTACTACACGGTCAACGGCTCCGACCCCCGCCTGCCGGTGACCGGCGATCTGCTGCCCACGGCCAATGTGTACGAACAGCCCATCGTTTTGGAAACCAACGCCAGCCTCAAAGCTCGCCTCTTACAGGGAGACCCGACCGCGCCCGCCGAGCGCCTGGTCTGGAGCGCCCTCCACGAGGCGACCTTCACCGTGCTGGCCGAGGACAACAAGCTGCGGATCACCGAAATTATGTATAACCCCAGCGGCGGGGATGATTATGAATTCATCGAGTTAAAAAATAGCGGGGCGGCCCCGGTCAGGCTGGCCGGGCTGTTCCTGGATGACGGCATCCGCTTCCTTTTTCCGCCCGATACGCCCCCCCTCGGCCCCGGCCAGTTTGCCGTCCTGGTCGGCAACCCGACCGCTTTCGCCGAGCGGTACCCGGAGGTGGAGATTGCCGGGGTCTACGACGGCAGTCTCTCCAACAAGGGGGAAACGGTGGGCCTCTTCACGCAAGATGCCCGGCTTCTGTTCAGCGTGACCTACAACGACGCCACCGGCTGGCCCGTCAGCGCCGATGGCCGGGGCGACTCGCTGACCCTGGTCGATGTCGAGGGCGACCCTAACGATGCCCGCAGTTGGCAGGCCAGCCCCACGCTGCTAGGGTCGCCGGGGCGTTAATCCCGGATGGCTTTCACTCGACCAAAATCACGTGTATCTCACCCGGCCCGTGGACGCCGAGGACCAGATTTAGCTCGATGTCGGCGGTTTTGCTCGGCCCGCTGATGATGGTCAGGTTGGCCATCGAGGGCAGGAGGGCGTCGCCGTGGTGGGCCATCCAGGTCGGCAGGTCGGGGTAAATCTCGGCCGGGGAGAGCAGGGCGATGTGAACCGGCGGTAGTAGCGAGGCGCTCCGGGAGCGTCCCTGGCCACTATCGACGATGATGCTGCCGGTATCGGCCAGCCCGCCGATGCTGCCCGTCAACCCGACCGGAATCTGGCCCAATGCCTGCCGCTTGGTCAGGTCATCGATCTCCCCATCGCTATATTTGACGCTGATGCCCGCCGCCTGCAACTGTTGGGCCGCATCCGGCAGGGGCAATTCCTCATCGGCCCAGGCCAAAACTTCTTTGGGATCATACCCCCCGGCAATTTCGATGACCTGCTCCATCGCCGCCGAGGGGGGCATTGGTCCATACACCTGGCCGGTCAGCGCCTCCAACTCTTCTCGCCAGCGGGCTACTAAACTCTCCGGCTCAAACGGCCCCGGCTCAAATTTCGGAATCTGTCGCGTGCGATCCACCAGCAGCTCCGGGTTGTTCACCCCCCGGCGCAGGCTTTCTAAGATTGTTTCTCG
>CAZWZZ010000062.1:0-8301 GCA_964638395.1 uncultured Caldilineaceae bacterium | reverse complement strand
TGCTTGATCCAGCCGTCCTGCTCCAGCAGGCTCGCGCCGGTGGCGGCGGCTTTGGCCCCTTTCTTCCACAGCCAGGGGCGGGTGGCCGCTTTGGTGTACAGCTTGATGCCGTTCTGGAGCCACGCCGGGGCTAAGCCGGCCTCGACGGTATCATCCCGCAGCCGCAGCAGCAGCTCCGGCAGGTCGATCCGCACCGGGCAGACATCCCGGCAAGCGCCACACAGCGAGGAGGCGTGGGGCAGGTCACCATACGCTTCCAGCCCACCGAAGAGGGGGCTGAGGATGCTGCCCATCGGGCCGGGGTAGGTGTGGCCGTAGGCGTGGCCGCCGATGCTGCGATAGACCGGGCAGGCGTTGAGGCAAGCCCCGCAGCGGATGCAGGTCAAAATCTCGGCCAGGTCGGTCTGTAAGATGCGGCTGCGGCCATTATCGACCAGCACCAGATGCAACTGCTCCGGGCCGTCGCTGTCGGTGTCCCGGCGGGGGCCGGTCAGGAAAGAGGTGTAGACGGTCAACTTCTGGCCGGTGGCGCTGCGGGCCAGTAGTTGCAGCCCCAGCGACAGGTCGGCCGGCGTCGGCACGAGGCGCTCGATGCCCATCATGGCCACGTGGATGCGGGGCATCGTCGTTGACATTCGGGCGTTCCCCTCATTGGTGACCAGGGTCAGGGTGCCGGTGCTGGCCACGCCAAAGTTGACGCCGCTGATGCCCATATCCGCCTCCAAGAACTTCTCCCGCAGGGTGCGCCGGGCAATCTTGGCCAACTCGGTCGGGTCATCGGTGTAGTCGATGCCCAGCTTCTCCTCAAAGAGCCGCCCGATGTCCTGCCGCGTTTTGTGCAGGACCGGCACGATGATGTGGCTGGGTACGTCCCCATCCAATTGGGCGATATACTCGCCCAGGTCGGTCTCGACCACCGCCAGCCCGACCTTCTCCAGGTCGGCATTGAGATGTAGCTCCTCGGTGACCATCGACTTCGATTTGATGATTGACTTGACGCCGTTCATCTCGGCAATCTCCCGGACGATGCGCCGGGCGTCGTCGGCATCCGGCGCCCAATGGACGATACCGCCCGCCTTCTCCACATTCTCGACCAGCATCTCCAGATAGCGATCCAGATTGGCGATGGTGTGGCGGCGCATCAACCGCGCCTTGTCCCGAATATCATCCGAGTTGCCCAGCGTAGAGAGGGCCGTCTCCCGTTTGGTGATAAACGTGTTGGTTCCATTCCTCAACGCCTGCCGCATAATCGTATTGTTGAGGCCCTTATCGACTCGTTCGTGAAAATTGATGGGTGCGCTGCTCATTCATTTCTCCCTTAAGTGATGGAAGATTGGAAGGTTGGAAGAATGGAAGATTGATTTTAATCTCCTCATCTCCCAATCTCTAATCTCCCAATTCCTAAACTTGGTTGGCCAACACCTGCGCCAAATGCACCGCCTTGGCCGCTTTGCCCTGCCGTTTCAGCCCGGCGTTGATGTGCATCAGGCAGGACAGGTCGCAGCCGACGACGTGATCGGCTTCGGTCTGGTTGACGTTGGTTAACTTGTTACCCAACATATCGCTTGAGATGTCGGGAAACTTGACGCTGAACAGCCCGCCGAAACCGCAACATTGATCCGCCTCGGACAGCGGGATGATCTCCGCCTCTTTGATTTCCGACAGCAAGGCGCGGGGCTGGCGATTGACGCCCAGCCCGCGATAGAGATGGCAGGAGGGGTGGTAAGTCAAGCTGCCGTTGAACTGCGCTCCGACATCGGTCACGCCCAGGACGTCGACCAAGAATTGGCTGAACTCGTAAGTCATCGTGGCCACGTGGCGGGCACGGGTTTGCCAGGCCGGATCATCCTTGAACAGGTCGGGGAAATGGTGGATCATCATATCGGCGCAGGAGCCGGAGGGAACCACAATCGGTGTGTCATCCTTCTCCAAGATTTTGATGGTGTGCTTGGCCATCTCGCGGGAGTCATCCCAGAAGCCGCCGTTGAAGGCCGGCTGCCCGCAGCAAGTCTGCCCCTCCGGTACCTCGATTTCGATTCCCTGCCGCTCCAGCACCGTCACCACCGCTTCCCCCACCTCCGGCGACAGATGATCGACCAGACAGGTGACGAATAGCCGAATGCGGGTGGGTTTTTGACCGTTTGTGTTGTTCATACCCTGCTCCTTCGCAATTTTTTGATTGATAAATTGTTGATCTCAATATGATTCGTCAGTAGGTCGCCACTCAGCAATGGCAAAATCTTCTAACCTGGACATTTTCTGGCCTTTGTACTTACCGTACTGTAACGGTTTTTTTGTTTGTTGAGGAGTCGGGGGTAGCAAGGTTTCAGTAATACGCTGGATAAGTCGCAAGCGGGAGTCTGGAGGCAGTTGCTTAACTTGATGGAGAATATTGTCGATGAGTTGGGTTTCGGCTGACATATGACACCCCCTTTTAACGTTGTTTTAGCGATTCTATAGCCGCATCCGCCGCTTCAAACGCATCATACGGCGACCAGATAGGGTAGTTCCCCTCACTAATGAACTCAATATTCTCTTCCTTGGCTAACTCAACGGCCAAGAATTGGATGAGGCGCAATTTATCGGTGCGGGGAAGTTCACGGAGGATGGGGAGTAGTTCATTTAATGGCATAGGTTATCTCCTTATCAACTTGCTATCAATTTGATAGCTTTAACCAAAATTACAAACTGATTTACACCCTCTGTAAATTTTCTGCGCCATCCAACGAATCATTCAAACGTTCCCACAGGGTCATTTCCGACTTGCTCTACTTGTTCTCTATGTTACAATAAGGGCCGAAACTCAACAACGAAGCCACAAAATGTCAGGTTTGGACAAAACAAACCAGGTGACACCTATGCGCGACCTTCATTTAGGATACGACGAAGAAGGGGATATTTTATACCTCGCTTTTAGCCCCAACCGCCAGGCCTCGACCCTCTCCCTGAACGATAACCTTATCTTACGGTATGACCCCCAAACGCACCAGGCTATTGGTCTGACCGTGATTGGTTTCTCAGATTTGTTAGCCCTGGAGCGTGAGGGGAAATCTTTACCCCTGCGGGATTTGACTGCGTTACCAGATGAGTTAGGGCCACGCATCAAGGCGTTAATCACCCAACCTCCCCTAAGCCTTTACCTTCAACCCACCGAGGATTTGACTCATCTGACAACCCGGCTGGCCTACCAATTCTCACTGGCCGACTTGCTGTTGGTGGTTTAACCTGGCGACCGGTTTTCGGGGCGAGACGACACCGGATTAAGAAATTCAAAGCTCAGATATAAGTATTTCCAAATCTTCGTAATCATATGGGGGACGTTTTTGGATAGTGAGAATGGCTACTTCCCTCCAGTTCTCACTGATGCCATAAATTATTCGCCAACCTTCCAGACGGATTCTCCGAACTTCCCATTCTGATCTGATATTGGGACTGATACTATCCGGTAGGTCTAATTCCCTACTCCGTGGTGGACGTGGCTTCTCAGCTAACTTATCAATTGTCCGTTTAACACGTTGGCGAATGTGGCCGGGCAACTTCTTACGAGCCGCGTGAACAGCCGGTCTCATCCAGATTTTATAGCGACTCGGCTTCCCCTTCTGTTTCGTCACGCCACGCCTCGTTAATTTCGTCCCAGTTCAGCCAGCCAGCTTGTTCAGGACGTCCGCCAGCCGCTTCTAATTCAGTTAAGCTTTGTGTTGCTATCTTTATATCGGTTATATCCTCAATCCAGTTGAGCAAGACTTCCCAAGATTGAATATCCAACAATACCGCTGTTTGGTGTCCACTATTGTCTACCACAAACTGTGCAGACTTTAGGGCTTCAATAACAGTCATAACTCTCATCACCCCACTGTATAAATTTTAGAAGCTAGGTCAAGCATAGCATCAAGATTTTACAATGCAAGCAATTGGTTTGGAAATGTGATGTCTATTTTTTGCCTCGCCACTTCAACCAACCCACCACCAACACCAGCAACGCCACCAGCATAGCGACCAGCGCCACTTTCTGCTCCATCGAGCCTGTCGCTTCGGCGGCGTCCTCGATGCCCTCGTCATACAGCCCATCGTTGCGATAGGCGGTATCCAAAATCTCGACGATGTGCATCACTTTGGTCGGGTCGCCCCGCTCTTTCAGCCCGGCTTCCAATTGGATCATACAGCCGGTGTTGGCCGAGGCGATGATGGCGGCTCCGGTGGCGGCGGCGTTGTCCAGCTTGTTCCGCTGTAACTGGCTGGCCAGCTCCGGCTGCATAATGTTGTAGGTTCCGGCGCTGCCGCAGCACATCGCCGAGTCCTTCATTTCAATCAGTTCCAGGCCGGGGATGGCATCCAAAATCCGGCGGGGTTGGTTGATGACTTTCTGACCGTGGGCCAGGTGGCAGGGGTCTTGATAGGTCACCTGCCAGGGCAGCGGCGTTTGGGCCGGTTTGGGGCCGAGTTCGGCCAGCAGTTCGGTGATGTCCCGACTTTTGGCCACGAAGCTATAGGCTCTCTCGGCGTAGAGCGGATCATCCTTGAGCAGATGGGCATACTCTTTGAGATGGTGGGAGCAGCCGGCCGCGTTGACCACCACCACATCGGGATTGACCGCTTCCAGAGCGTCGATGTTCTGCCGGGCCAGCTCCTTGGCTCCCACCAAATCGCCGCCGTGGGCGTGGAGCGCCCCGCAGCATTGCTGGTTTTCCGGCAGGATTACCTCGCAGCCGTTGGCTTGCAGGGTGTTGATGGTCGCTTCGTGGACGTGGGCGAAGGCGACGCTCTGGGCGCAGCCGGTCAGCAGGGCCACCCGCTTGAGGCGGGACGGCGCATCCGAGCCGTTGGTCGAAGTCGGAACCGCGCCGTTGCTGGGCGCGTACCGCTGCCCCTGAGCATAAATGAAGCGGTCGTTGATTTTCGGCAGCAGCTTCTCCGTTTCATCCAGGCCCATCAATTTGAGAATACCCAACTGGCGGACCAGGGCCTGCACGCCGAGCTTCTGGTAGAGCCACAGGCTGCGACCAAAGAGGCGGAACAGGAACGGGTTGGCAAATAAAATATTGAAGGTGCCCCACTCGACCGTTTTGGCAAATTGGCTGCGCGGCTCGATGGCTTTGGCCTGAGCCTTGCCCGCCTCGTGGAGATGGCCATACTGCACCCCGGAGGGACAGACGGCTTGACAGGCCAGGCAGCCCAGACATTCATTCATCTGGTGCAGGAAGCCGGGCGCATCCACCGTCAGCCGCCCCTCGGCTACGCCCCGGATGAGAGCAATGCGGCCCCTCGGCGAGGAGGGTTCGCGACCCAGCAGAGTGTAGGTCGGGCAGGCCTGAAGGCACAACCCGCAGCGGACGCAGGTGTTGATAATATCATCGCTGGGCTGTTCCACGCCTGCTAAATCGAGAAAGCCTTGAAATGTGTTTTCGCTTTGCATTAGTTCGTCTCCTTTGCCGGAGATTGGCGATTAGGCGATTCAATCTCTCTATCTCCCAATCTCTCACTATCAACAAGATACCGGCCCGGATTCAACACCCCCTGCGGGTCGAACCGCGTTTTGATGCGTTGCATCAGGCGGAGGGCGTGGGGCGGCTGGCCCCAGACGGACAGGTCGTTTTTTAATTCGGGCGGGGCGGCGGCGACCACCGTTTGGGGCCACTGCTGGAGCAATTGTTTGTGCAGGGCGGGCAGGCCGTGGTTCAGGGCCTCATCCCCGGCGGTCAGGCGTAGCCAAATGATGCCGTTGGCCGCGTCGGTCAGGGTGTGGGGGGCCAGGCCGTGGTTGCTGCATTGGCTGGTTACCCGCCACAGGGCCTTGATGACATCGGCCGGGGGCACGTTCAGCCGCAGCAGGGCGCTGTCGTCGGCCTCGGCCAGTTGGGCGAAATCGGTCAGCGTGGTCCAGCGGTTGTCGAGCGCGCCGGCGTCCCAGGTGACGCTGGTCTTGGCCCCGGCCTCGGTCAGCCAGCCGCCGGTGTCCCGCAGTTGGCGGGCGACGGCCAATTCGTGCCCATCGAAACGGACGAAGAGCCAGGTCGGCAGGTCGGCATCCAGCCCCAGTTTCCCGGCCAGGCCATCTTCCAGCAGGGCGATGGTGGCCGGTTGCAATTGGGAGGTCATCAGCCGGTCAATCACCTGCCCGGCGTGCGTCCGGTCGGCGAACCCGGCCACGACCGCCCCACTCTCGACGGGGCGGGGAAACAGTTTCAGGTTGACCTGGGTGATAATGCCCAGCGTCCCCAGCGCCCCATACTGCAAGCGGGACATATCATACCCGGCCACGTTCTTCACCACCAATCCCCCCCGGCGAACGACGCGCCCATCGGCCCGCACCATCTGGATGCCCAGCAGCATATCCCGCATCGTGCCGTAGGCCAGCCGCCGCAGCCCGGTCGAGAGCGGCCCGGCAGCGACAATACCGCCCAGCGTGGCCTGTCCGGCCAGCGGCGCATCCAGCGGAATCATTTGCTTATGCTGACCAAAAGCGTCGTTAGCTGCCTGGAGCGTGGCCCCGGCCTGCACGGCGGCGGTCAAGTCGGACGGATGATGCTCCAACACCTGGTTCAGCCGCTCCAGGCTGATGACCAGGTCGAGCCGGTCGAGCGTCTGCCCCACGGCCCGCAACGTGCCACCGTCCCAGGTAGAGACGGCCAGCCCCATTTCGCTGACCTGGCGCATCAGGGCCGAGACCTCCTCGACGCTGCCCGGTTGGGCCACGAAGGAGGGCGTTTGGCCGCTGATGGCGTAGGCGGCGGTATCGCTCAATAAATGCTCCGCGCCCACAATCTGTTCCAATGAATCAGCCACTTTTGTCTCACTGACCGCCACGCGACCATTCGAGCCATTGCCCCGACTGCCAGCCCCTAATCCCTGACTCCGAACCCCTGGCTTATAGGTTTTGGGGAAAATTTTGCCGGGGTTGAGGCGGCCATCAGGATTGAAGCAGGCTTTCAAATCGGCCATCGCGTCCAGGTCATCCTGATTGTAGAGATAGCTCATATAATCCTGCTTTTCGGTGCCGACGCCGTGTTCGCCGGAGACGGTGCCACCCACTTTGATACAGGCGTGCAAAATTTCATCGGCGGCTAACCTGGCCCGTTGGCGGGCGTCTTCATCGCGGCGGTCAAAAAGAATCGTCGGGTGGATGTTGCCATCCCCGGCGTGGAAGAAGTTGCCGATGGGCAGGTCATACTTTTCGGCGGTCTCTTTGACGAAGTGCATTACTTCCGGCAGCTTGTGGCGAGGCACGACGCCATCTTCGAGGTAGTAGTTGGGGGCGATGCGGCCCATTGCGCCCAGAGCACTTTTGCGCCCGGTCCACAGCGCGGCCCGCTCGGCGGCGGTGGTAGCGTGGCGCACCTCGGCGGCGTTATGTTCGCGGCAGATAGCTTCGATTTTGGCCATCGTTTCATCCAGGCCATCGGCCACCCCTTCTACCTCGATCAGCAGAACGCCGGCCGCATTTTCCGGGTAGCCGGCGTGAACGGCCTCTTCGACGGCCCGGCAAACCATCCCATCCATCATCTCCATCGCCGTGGGCACGATGCCGTGGCCGATGATGTCGCTGACGGCGGCGGAGGCATCTTCGACGTTGGTCTCGAAAACGACCAGCGAAGTGCGGACGGCCTCGGCCTGGGGCATCAGGTGGGCCGTCGCTTCGGTGACGATGGCCAGTGTCCCTTCGGAGCCGACCATGACCCCGGTCAAATCGTAGCCGGTGCCGTCGGCCAGGGCGCTGCCGGTTTCGACCACCTCGCCGTCGGGCAGAACCATCTTCACCCCGGTGATGTGGTTGGCGGTCACGCCGTAGGCCAGGCAGTGTGGTCCCCCGGCGTTGGAGGCGATGTTGCCGCCGATGGTGCTGACCTTGCCGCTGCCGGGATCGGGGGCGTAGCTGTAGCCCCCCTTCGCCACGGCGTTGACCAGGTGCAGGTTGATGACCCCGGCCTCGACCACGGCCCGGCGGTTGCGAAAGTCAATCTGTTTGATGTTGGTCATCTGGGTCAGGACGATGAGGATGCCCCCCTGGAGCGGGACGGCCCCCCCGGCCAGGCCCGTGCCCGCGCCGCGAGCGACGACCGGCAGTTTGTGTTCGGCAGCCAGCTTGACAATCTGGCTGACCTGTTCGGTGGTGCGGGGCATAACCACGGCATCCGGGGCGTGGGTATCGAAGGAGGCGTCATATTCATACACGAGGAGGTCTTCCGGCTGGTACAGGACGCCCTCGGCCCCAACAATCTTGGTTAAGTCGGTGATTAAATGGCGGTTCATCATTAAACCTTCTTTCTCGCGCCTACGCGGTGCGTGACGATGGCTGATATTTTT
>CAZWZZ010000061.1:0-14762 GCA_964638395.1 uncultured Caldilineaceae bacterium | reverse complement strand
GCCGTATCGAAGGGTGCGGCGAACGGGACGAGTCTTGGCTAATCCGCACCCCTCGATACACGCTCCACTCCGCTCCGCGTTACTCGGGATGCTAACCGTGAAACTCGCCCCAAAACTGAAATGCTCCCCTATGTTTACGGAACTCTTACATTTGTTTTATACGGCGTTTACAGAAAGGGAGTAAACTGTAGTTCAAATAAACAGCACAAAATTTACAGTATCATTCGTAAGGAGGATTTGTTAGATGGATTGGATTTTACAACCCTGGCCCTGGTATGTGTCCGGCCCGCTAATTGGGCTGATGATTCCGGCGTTGTTGCTGCTGTCGGGCAAAAGTTTTGGGGTCTCGACCAGTTTTCAACATATGGGGGCGATGTGTTCCCCGCGCAGTAAGCTGCCTTATTTCAAGAATTATGATTGGCGCGGCAATCAATGGCGACTGGTTTTTGTGATCGGTATTATCATCGGGGCCTTTATCGCGGCCAACTTCTTGTCGGCGGCCCCGGTCCAGTTTTTGCCGGATAGCTACTACAGCGCCGGGGGGTTGTTGCTGCTGGCTCTGGGCGGGCTGCTGGTCGGTTTTGGAACCCGGTACGCCGGGGGCTGCACCTCCGGGCACACGATTATGGGGCTGTCTAACCTGAAATGGGCCAGCCTGGTTGCTTCGATTAGTTTCTTCATCGGCGGTCTGCTGATGGTTCACGTCTTTGGACTTTAGGAGGATATAATTATGGAAATGAGCGCAAGTAAACGAATGCAAGCTGTCTCGACCGGCGCGGGTGAATCGGCCATCCAACTTCTCTCAACCCTGTTAATCGGCACCTTTTTCGGCATCGTCCTGGTCAAATCGGAAGTGGTCTCCTGGTTCCGCATCCAGCAGATGTTCCTCTTTCAAGAGGCCCATATGTACCTCATCATCGCCTCGGCCATCGCCGTGGGTGCCATTTCAGTCTACCTGATTAAACGGTTCGAGGCCAAGACGATAGAACAGAAGCCCATCACCGTCAAGGGCAAACCCTTCACCAAAGGGACGGTCATCGGCGGGATCATTTTTGGGATGGGCTGGGCCATCACCGGGGCTTGCCCCGGCCCGATTTACGCCCAGATTGGCAGCGGCGAAACGGCGGCAATAGTCACCTTTGTCGCGGCCCTGGCGGGGATGTATCTCTACGCCTGGCTCCAACCGAAGCTGCCCCAGTAGGGTGGTTAAACGGTAAAACAAACAGGCCCGGTCCATTGCAGATGTGGACCGGGCTTTTTGTTTGGGAGAAGTTGTTGAAAAAAGTAAAAGGCCAACTCCGATTGGAGTTGGCCTTTTGAGGAGGAAAACCACACAAAACCCTATAGCACACCAGATAGCAAGGAGACTATCTGACTATTATAGTAACAGATGTTGGTTTGAATTCGGTTTGAATTTTGCCAAATTTTCAAATTTGGGCATAGGACTTTTTTCCTAAATACCTGAGAGCTACTTGATTTCTCGAAACATCAAATTTATGGTATGGTTTAAATATCTGCCAGGAAGCCTATAAAGGAGGTGGCTTATGCCCTCACCATTTCCGGGGATGGACCCTTATCTGGAACATCCTAATATTTGGGAGGATTTTCACGCTAATTTAGCCGGAGAAATTCAAGCCCAACTGACCCCACAACTTCGTCCGCGCTATGTGGCAGCGTTGACGCCCAAAGTGGCCTATGACGAAGTGCTGTTAGGGGTTGGCAAAAGGCGCTTAGTCAAACCAGATGTTAGCGTTTTTGAGACTGAATCTGCTGCCCCGGCCGGGACAGCCACGGCGATTGCTCCGGCTCCATTGATCGGGGAGGCGCTGGTAGAAGTCCCGATCAAACTCTACACCATCGAACTCCGTGAAGTCGAGAGTGGACGGTTGGTCACCGCTATCGAAATTCTTTCCCCGGTAAATAAACGTCCCAGCCACGAGAGTTTTGAGGCGTACCGCCATAAACGGCGCAACTTGATGCGGGCCGGGGTGCATCTTCTGGAAATTGACCTCCTGCGCGACGGCGAGCGCATCCCCCTCGTCACCGAGCTACCAAACGTTTCCTATTTCGTCTTTCTGACCCGAGGTGAAGCCACCTCACGAGTTGATATTTGGCCCCTCCCCCTCGATCAACCGATCCCCATTCTGCCCGTTCCTTTGTTAGAACCCGACCCGGATGTGCCCCTGGATTTGGGTCAGGCCATCCACAATATTTATGACCGGGCCGCCTACGATTTGCGAGTAGATTACAGCCAGCCGCCGCCACCGCCGGCGTTGTCAGCAGCGGCGCAGGCGTCGGTTGGGGAGATTTTGGAAACGAAGTAGGCGTGTGGTTAGGGGGACAAATAATAACTTGTATTTCAACATCAGAACCTCTTTACAGCAGTAACAACGCACCTGTCAATACAACGTAGTCAATTTCGTTCGGATGCAAAGAGTGCTTCTCTTTCAGTTTCTGCGACCGTCGAACCGGTCAGCCAAAAACGCTTCACCCTATCCCATCGATAAAGGCGTTGTTTATAAACAAAGCGAGCCAGATAGAGCAGAGCGATGACCTCCACCACCCACACCTGGGGATAGCGGGTGATGATGTCCAGGTAGACGTTGAACATCACCTCCGGGGTATTCATCGGCTTGAAGGCCCAAAAGGTATCCCAGCCAAAAAAGGGCCACCAGAAGCTCTCGGTGTGGTTCCACATACGGTCAAGGATAACGTGCCCGGCAAAGGCCAGAATGTAGGGCAGCGCCGAGCGCCACAGCAGCAGGCCAATCACCACCAGGAGCAGATTGACCGGCAGGCTGTGGGCAATCAGTTGGCTGGCCTGGGATTCGGGGAAGACAAAGAGGGCTAACGGTTTGTCGATGAGGTCCGCCCCTACCGCGCTCAGGGCCAGCAGCCGGTAATCGAGGCGGGCCAGGCGGGGGTTATTTTCTTGCAGCAGGCGAGATACGCCCCAGGTAACGGCCACGTGGCCGGGTGGCATCATCAGGATGATCCTTCTACCTGTTCAAATATATTGCTTGGACTTGAGGAAGGTGGTATGCTATCAATCAATTAACCTCGGTATCTTACTATAGGAATTGAGCGGATGACATATTCTATTCTGGTCGAACATCAGCAGCCAGGTAGCTATACGGCTACAGTTCTGGGCTGGCCCGATTGCACGGCGCAAGGGACGACTCGGCAAGAAGCTCTGGTGCGAGTACGACAAGCTCTCAGCGAACGATTGGCCAACGCCGACGTTGTTTCTGTGGAAATAGAGTCTCCCCAAAGTGACCATCCGTGGCTAAAATTTGGGCGGTGGTGAGTATTTCGCAAATTGCGTAACCTCTATCAAAAATTCGGAGGATCACTATAAATATAGATTACAATCTTACTTCAAAACTTCAAGATATAAAATTCAATGACGCCGGGCTGATTCCGGCCATCATCCAGGACAGCAGTACTCAACAGGTGTTGATGATGGCCTGGATGAACGCGGAGAGTCTGCGGCTGACGCTGGAGCGGGGGGAAACCTGGTTCTGGAGCCGCAGCCGCCAGGCATTGTGGCACAAAGGGGCGACCAGCGGCAATACGCAGCGGGTGCGCGGGATTGCCTACGACTGTGACGGCGATACGCTGCTCATTCAGGTCGAGGCGGCCGGGCCGGCCTGTCATACCGGTGAAACCAGTTGTTTTTTTAGAACGTTAGACATGGAGGATTGACGATGCCCAAGAAAGCGTTAATTGTAGTCGATATGCAGAATGATTTTTGCCCCGGCGGGGCGTTGGCCGTGCCGAATGGGGATGAGGTCATCCAGCCGATCAATCAATTGGTTGATGATTATTTGAGCAATGGCGAGATTGTTGTTTACACCAAAGATCATCACCCCCGCGACCACGTCTCCTTTGCCGAGAATGATCCCAGCGGTATCTGGCCGCCCCACTGCGTGCAGGAGACGGCCGGCTGGGAGTTTCGGGAGGGGCTGAACGTGGCGGGGCCGACCTTTCTCAAAGGCTTCCTGACGGAGAAGGATAGCTACTCCGGCTTCGGCGGGCATATCGAGGCGGATATGAAGGCCCAATCGTTGGAGGCGTACCTCAAGGCGCAGGGCGTCGGAGAAGTGACCGTGGTCGGCCTGGCCCTCGATTACTGCGTCAAATCGACAGCTATCGACGCCCACAATCTGGGCTTCCAATCGACAGTCCTCCTGGATGGGACACGGGCGGTCAACGTCAACCCGGAGGATGGGGATAAAGCGGTCGAAGAGATGAAGGCGTTGGGTATCAATGTAAAATGAGGCCGGTCACCGGAAGCGCTCATAAACCGCCAACAGCCGGGCCGCTGCCGCCGGCCAGGAAAAAGTCTTTGCCTGAGTGAAGCCTGCGGCGATGGCTTGCTGGCGCAACCCCGCATCGGTGGTCAGGCGCTGGAGGGCCTCGGCCAGGGCCGACGTATCGGTAGCCGGGACTTGCAGGGCCGAAGAACCGGCCACTTCCGGCAGGCTGGAGTTGTCGGCGCAGACGACCGGCGTGCCGCAGGCCATCGCTTCGATGACAGGGATGCCGAAGCCTTCGTAATGGGAGGGGTAGGCGAACAGATCGGCCAGGCTGTAGAGGGTGGGCAGATCCTCATCGGCCACAAAACCGATGAGGTGGATGCGCTCGCTGACGGGGGAGGCCGCGGCCGCCGCGAAAATGTCATCGTACAGCCAGCCTTTGCCCCCGGCGATGACCAGGTGATGCGTCTCCCGCACCGGGGCGTGGTTGAAGGCGGCGATGAGGCCGGTGAAATTTTTACGCGGCTCCAGCGTGCCCAGGCCGAGGATAAATTTGTGGGGCGGCAAGCGGTAACGCCGGCGCACGGCCTCTTTGGTCGCCTCCTCGGTGACAGGTCGAAAACGATCCTCCACCCCGGCCCCAACCACCGTAATTCGGCCCGGCTCAACCCCAAAAATCTCGATCAAATCCGCTTTCGTGCTGTGGGAGTCGGCCAGAATGTGGTCGGCCCGGGCCACGCTGCGGGGCACGACCTTATTGAGCCAGCGCCGCAATTTATCAACGGCCCCCTGGGGGTGACGGATGAAAGAGAGATCGTGGACGGTCAGCAGCGACTTGGCCCGGCGCACCGGGGGCAGAATAAAGTTGGGGGAGTGAAACAGATCGACCGGCCCGGCCCACCATTCGACCGGCAGGGGTAGATAGAGGCGATGCCAGCCGATGGTCAGCCAGCGTTCGGCCAACGGATAGATTTTGTGGTCGAAATTTGGGTATTTTTGGAAATGGGCCAGCCCCTCGAGCGGGGAATCGGGCGTGGCCAGCAGCCGGTAGCGGTTGGCTCGGTCCAACCCGGCCACGGTCGTGACCAGGCCCCGGGTGTAGCGGCCAATGCCGCCCCCCTGTTTGAGAGCGGCTGTGTAATCAATGGCGATGTGCAAAGCGTTTGACCACCGAATTAGCCGCCCTTACAACCCGCGATAGGTCCACAGCCGGTTGATCCCGAAATTCCAGAAGAGGATGATGCCGATGGCCACGGCTTTGGCGATGTTGTAACTCAACGGCTCGCCGATGTAGGGTTCGATCAAATAATCCAGACCCACCACAATGACGTTGTTGAGGATCAAGCCGACAAGGTTGACCACGGCAAATTGAGGAAGCTGGGTTCGCTTTTTGCGCTGGCGCGATTCGGGGAAGGTCCACAGCCGGTTCCAGACAAAATTGCTGAGAATGGCCACGCTGACCGAAAAGGTATTGGCCCATAGTAGCGGCCAGGCAAACACACCCCGCATCAAATTGAGCAGGGCAAAGTCGATAATGGCGCCTAAAGCCCCCACCAGGGCAAATTTGACGAAGCGATTGAACTCTTTGGGATGGGCTTGATGAAAGTTGATAATAACATCTAACACAAACAAACTCCTCAACTTATCTTTATCGGGCATCATCGGCCTGGTCATAAATGATAGAAATAATGGCTAAAATTGTGGCAATGTGTAGATACATGCCTTGAACATAGAGATTATCAAACAAATTGTGGATATGCAAATGAACCACGATACCAAAACTACCGGCCGCCACTGCCCGGTAGAAGCCACGACTGCGGCGCACAGCCGCCCATAATACCCCAAACGTAGCGATCCAGAAAATCAGATAGCCGCTGATGCCGACCAATCCGGTCTCGGCACCGAGGTTGAGCGGGTAGTTGTGGGCGTGCCCCAGCGGATCGAGCCAGCGCCCCACGGCATAGGCGGGATAGATGGCGGCGTAGTTGCCGAAGCCGACCCCCAGCCACAGATGATCGCGCCACATCTCGCGGGCGGCTTGCCAATGGGCCAGCCGTTCCAGGGTGGCAAAGTTGGCGTCGGTTACTTCCAGGGGGGCGATGTCGTCGATGGTGGCAATCCTGGCCGCCTCGACGAAGCGCTGCGTGACCGCGCCGAGGGCCGTGTCTCCGGCTGCGGGTTCAGCGCCGGGTTGAATAAAGCGCCAATCGAAAGCCCCGACCAGACCAACCAGCGCCACGCCCGTGACCAACGTGGCCAGGAGCAACTGGGGCCGTTTGCTGCTGACAATGAGCGTCGCGGTGGCCGCCCCGGCAAAGGCTAACCAGCCTCCCCGTGATTGGGAGGCGAACAGACCGGCCAAAAGCAAGCCCAGGCTGGCGACGGCGAGGGTTATTATCAGTAAATCAATTTTACCGTAATGGCCTGTCGCCGCTCCCCCTCTCCGCCCAGCGGTGGGAATCTCAATTTTTTCTCTCCCCTGTGGGGGGCCGGAGGGGGATATTTGCTTGAACAAACCACGCTCGAACAGCCCCCACAAAGACAGGGCCAAAGCCAGGGGCAACACCAGCCCCAGATAACCGGCGTAAGGGTTCGGCTGGGCGAATGTGCCGTAGGCTCGCAAAAAACGCCCGTCGAAAAGGAGAAAGCCCGCCGGCCCTATTTTGAAGATGAATTGGTACAGCCCCAGCGCCGCCTGAGCCACGCCGGTCAGCAGGATGGCCAGGACGAGCCATTTTATGTGGTCAGCCGGCAACAGATTGATGATGAACAGATACAGGGCCAACACCTCGACCCATTTGGCCGTTTCGACCAGGCTGGCGCTGAGGGAGAAGGCTGTCAGCCAGGAGAGCAGGACGCTGCCCAGAAAGAGGGCCAACGGCAGAAAAAGATAAGCGGGCGGCTGGGCCAGGCGCAATCTCTCCCCTCGACGGCGCGCCCCGGTCAGCAGCCGGAGCAGCCAGGCCAGGAGCGCGGCAGCCAGAAGCATCTCCATCAAGCCCACGTTGAAGCCGCCGAGCGAGACGGAGAGCAATGAACTGAAGGGGATGGTGGGAATCAACAGATAAAGCGCCAGCAGCGGCTTTTGGAGCAGAAAAAAAGCAAAAACCGCCCCGCCGAGGAGCAGCACCGTCAGCAGCGGCGGCAGCCAGGCAATGCCCAGGCCCAACAGGATCAAGCCGACAATGAACAGCGGCCGGTACCAGCGGGAGGTGGTGGGCAACGGCGGCAGGGTCAGGCTCAATAATTTATCGAGCCAGAGAGCGCCACTCATCACACAAAGGGCCGGAAATAGTCGATGGTCTTCTTCAAGCCATCATTGATGATTACGGTTGGTTCCCACTCCAGGATGCGGCGGGCTTTGGTAATATCCGGCTGGCGCACTTTGGGATCATCCTTGATGCGCTCATCCTTGGGGGTAATATGGTGAATCTCGGAGGCACTGCCGGTCAACTGGATCACCTTTTCGGCAAAGGCCTGGATGGTCATCTCGGTCGGGTTGCCGAGGTTGACCGGCTCGACCTCATCCGACAACAGCAGGCGGTAGATACCCTCGACCAAATCCTGGACAAAGCAGAAGGAGCGGGTGCGGCTGCCGTCGCCGTAGACGGTCAGCGGGTCGCCCCGGAGGGCCTGGGCGATGAAGTTGGGCACTACCCGGCCATCGTTGAGGCGCATACGGGGACCGTAGGTGTTGAAAATACGGACGATGCGGGTATCCACCTGATGATAACGGTGGTAGGCCATCGTGATGGCCTCGGCGAAACGCTTGGCCTCGTCATACACGCCCCGGGGACCGATGGGGTTGACATGGCCCCAATAATCTTCGGGTTGGGGATGGACCAACGGGTCGCCGTACACCTCGGAGGTCGAGGCCAGCAGAAAACGAGCGTTTTTGGCTTTGGCCAGCCCTAGCGCCTTGTGCGTGCCCAGCGCCCCGACTTTGAGCGTGGGAATGGGCAACTCCAGATAATCGATGGGGCTGGCCGGGGAGGCAAAATGTAACACGGCATCCAGTTCCCCTTCGATGTAAATATAGTTGGTCACATCGTGCTTGATGAAAAGAAAATTTTCGTGACCGGCCAGATGTTCGATATTGGCGGTGTTGCCGGTGATGAGGTTATCCATCGCAATGACGGTATGCCCTTCTTTCACAAAACGATCACACAGGTGAGAGCCGAGAAAACCGGCCCCGCCGGTAATTAAAACACGCATCCTTATTCCTCCTGAATAATAAATAGGGATGAGATCGAGACAATATTTTTCTTGATGTCCCGATCCATCCCCACACCTCTTTAGGCAGTGCCAGAAAAATAATTATCCCAACGCTTGCTCCTCATAAGTTGGGAGGGTCACGATAAACTTAGCGCCCATCTGGCCATCACTTTCGACCCAGACATCACCCCCCATGGCCCGGGCGGCCAGACGAGAGAAGATAAGCCCCGGCACAAAGCCGGTTCTGGCCGATTTGTCACTTTTCAATTCGGCCAGCCGCTCGAAAATGTCCTCCCGGTCACTCTCCGGGACACCCGGCCCTTGATCTTCGACCATAATTTTAATAAAGCCTCCGGCCTCACGGACATCTATGACAATGTCTGAGTCACCCGGCGCATATTTTATAGCATTATCCAACAAATTCTCCAAAATCCGCTCGACTACGTTGGCATCGGCATAGACCAGGGGTAATTTTTCGGCCATGACTTTTTTCAACGCCAGAGAATGTAAGACCAGGAATGGTTCAACTTTCTCGGTACTCATCTCTAACACGGTCGATAGCGCAAACGGCTCTGAATAAGCCTCGAACTTCCCGGTTTCCAGACGGTAGCGATCCAGCATCGTCTCGATCATCCGTAACATTTGATTACCGGCGGCCATCGCCCCGGTGAGCAGATTTTGGTTGATTTCGGAAAAATCCAGGTCGGGGTCGGTTAGCAAAAAGTTGAGCGTGCCCAGAATAGAGCCGAGGGGGGATTTCAAATCGTGAACCGTGATACTGGTCAGCCGCTCCCGCTGCGAGTCTATCTCTCGCAAATTGCTGTTGGTATGTTCCAGTTCATCATTTTGAGCCTGGAGCGCCTCCCGCATATCCCGTAAATTGCGACTGGCCCCGATCAACCGGTCGCTGAGGGAGTGGGTGCGTTGGCGCATCGTGTGCATTTCGAGGGTATTTTTTAGCTGGGTGGCGGTATGGTAGGGATGAAAGGGCGTTGTCAAAAACCCGTGACATTGCGCCTGCACGGTCGGGTCGATGGCCTGGGACATCTCAACAATCAGAATGAGCAGGGTGTTGGGTAACATTGTTTCGGTCTGCCGGGCAATGCTTTTCACCACGTCGGTTGGGGTCCGGTAATCCAAAATAAGGGCGGCCGGCGGCGTGGCTTTGGCCCATTGCAGGGCTGTCTCGAGCGTTTCCGGGGTACTGAGGCCAAAATCGTGGGGCCGCAGAAGCTCGGCCAAATCGTGACGCAGGGTTTCATCTTCGCTGACCAGGATCGTGCTGGGGCCGGTCGGCAGGGCTTCGCTGCTGTCGGGCTGGAGGAGCGACTTGACCAGGCGCACAAAACGGGGTAAATCGACCGGCTTGGGCAGCGCGGCATCATACGAGAGGAGTTGCCAGTCGGCCTGGGCTGTCGGTCGCCAGGCTTCGTTGTTGGGGGGGATGGTCAGGGCGCTGAGGACTAAGATGGGGATACGGGGCAGCGACCGGTCGGCCCGAATCGCCTGCCAGACCTCATAACCATTCATATTAGCTAATAACAAGTCGGACACAATCAAATCAGGAGGTGTTGTCCGAATCAGCCGCAGGGCGGCCCGGCCATCAACCGCTACCCGGACTTCGTACCCTGCCCGTTGTAAGGTCGTCTGTAGTTGCTCCAATGTTTCCGTATCTTCATCCATCACCAAGATTGATGGCGCTTGGCTCATAGCTCAATTTTCCCCTTTCAGTTCCTTTTCGATGTCGAATGATGATGAGTCTGTTGTCTCCGGTGTTGGGCTGGGTGTCGCGGTCGAGGGTGGCGTGCCCCGCCCCGAACGGGGCGGACGGGCCGTGGGGGTGGCCGTGCCTGTCGCTGTGATCGGTTGTTGGGTAGAGCTGACCGTCGGAGTCGGCCTAATTTCGGCCACCCATTGGGGCTGGCTGGCCTGGCTATCGGTCGTCAATTGCCGGGGGGGGCTGCCTGTCTGGCTGGTAAGGTACAAATTGCCGTTGTAAACGAACAGCAGCCTGTCGCCATCCGGCGACCAGGCCATCTCCGGGAACTGTACGCCCGTATCATTGATGATCGGAAATAACTGCCGTTTATTGCTGCCATCCCGATCAATCAATTGTAACGTGTAACGGCTTGTGCCCGACTCAAGCGGGTTGATGGCCTGGCCAAAGGCAATACCCGACGTGCCCCAGACCGGATTGGCCCACATCCCCACTTCCTCGGCCACCCTGGCCGCCACGCTCCCGTTGGCGCTGAAAAGCAACAAATCAAAAACCTGGCTCTCCTCCGGCGACTCGGCGGCCAACGGAGGCCCGTGTATTGTGGCGGCGATAAATTCGCCATCGGGCGACCAACTCACGTGGGGAACCCAGACCCACTCGCTAAACGTTTGGAGCGGCGCAAAGTCGGCCAGAGGGAGCAAGCTGTCGCTGACGGTCGATGTTCCGGTCAGGGTGATATTGCTAACATCGATGACGCCGATTTGATCGGGCCGGGCATAGGCCAATTTGTCACCATCCGGCGACCAGCGGAAGCGCATGCCCCACCAGGGGTAAAGCCCCTGCGTATTGGCCGGTAAAAGCTCGACCGGAGCGGCGGCCTCTTCATCCTCTCCATTCTCCGAAATGGTCAAAAGCCATAGATCGTTGTTGGCTTGCCAGCCGGGGGGATTGGCGGTGCGTTTGGCCGTGCTGTAGGCCAATTGGGAGCGGCTAATCACCGGCGACCATTCGGCGTGGAGGATGCCCTGTAAGCCCAGGCTGATAGGCGGCTCATTGACAATGGTCGTCGAGGCCAGCCACAACGCATTGAGGGGGGACTCGATCTCCTCGCTCAAAGCGCGGGTATAGACCAGGCGGCGACCATCCGGCGCGAGGGCAAACACGCGCCCATCCAAATCCCCCTCGGTCGTCAAAGCCCGCCGCCCGGTGTTGTTGTCCCGCATCAGCCAGGCGTTGCCGTTGGAGAGATACGTGACCGTGCCTTCCACCGGGGTGGGGGCCACTTCTCCCTGGGGCCCGACCACCAAAATTTCCGGCTGGGGTTCGATGACCGTCTCCCGGCTAATCTCGGTACGGCTGATCTCGTCGCCATCTTCATAAACGACCCGGATGGCAATTTCATCTTCGCCATTGACCCCCAGTTGGGCCAGCCGGGTTTCGCCGGGGGCCAGGGCCTCGTTGGTGACGACCTGACGCTCGAAGGGAATGACATTGCGCTCGGTCTCGATGGCTTCGGTCACTCTGGTGACTGTAATGACCAGACCCGGCTCTAGCTGAACGTACAGATCAGGCACAACTTTGTCCAACGGCTCCAAAATAACATTCGCCTCGGCCAGAGCCTCGCGCACAGTCGCCACCTCGGTTGTTAAGGATTGTCGCCGGCCATCCACTTCGATAAATACCTGGTTGGGTTGGGTTTGACAGGCCACGACCAGCCAGGCCAATAGCAGCATCCCGCCCGATAGACAAAGTAGATTGACCAGACGTAGCCAACGCGCTCTTTGTTTCACGCTCATTTCATTGTATATAACCACCATGCCCCAATTCGAGCAGATCACGCCGGGTCAGACGCTCACCGGCCGCCAGCCGGGGCAAGACCCGATCCACCACGTTGTCACTCTTGCTCTTGGCACAGCCCGGTGCGCCGACAATCGGAACATCTCGATAATAAGCCAACAAAAGCAGATTTCCCGGCTCCACGGGGACGCCATGATGCACGACCTCGCCGCCGATAGCCCGAATGGCTTGCGGGGCCAGGTCGTCGGCGTCCATGACTGAGGTTTCGCCGGCCAGGAGGATCATTTGTGCCCCCCGCTCTAAGGCCCAGCGCAGAGCCTCGCCGATAGCCTGTTCATCCTCGGCGACGTAAGGCCCTTCCAGCAATGTCGTCCGGTACGCGGCCAGTCGCTCTCGCAGGGCCGGGGTAAAGCTGTTGACGACCTTCTCCCGGGCGACGTCGCTACCGGTCGTAATCAAGGCCGCCTGGTCAACGACAAAAGGTTTGATTTCCACCAGCGGGGCATTATCCCGGATGATCGTTTCCGCGGCCTGAAGCCGGTGGGCCGGCACGGCGTAGGGGATGATCTTAATCGTGCCCACGATCTTCTTTGGCTCAACCGGGGTGTTCGTCACAAGGGTGGCCAGGGTAATGCCTTCGATGTCGTTGAGGGCCAACAAGCCCTCGACATTGACCTTGCAGACGCCCGCCGTCGTGGCGATCAGATTGACCCGCCCGGTGGTGGCCGTCGAAAATCGCACGCCGTCGCTCCCCTCCAGAGCCTCGGCGATGCGCCGGGCGGCCTCATTCTCGGCCACATCATCCGCGGCCAGCATAGCCACGTAAACCTCCGACTTGCCCAACGATTTGAGCGTCTTGATGTCTGCGGCCTGGAGGTGATGCCCTTTTTTCAGCACGCGCCGGCCATCCGCGCCGGCCTGATTGTGGACCAAAATATGGCCTTCGGTTTTTTCGACAGAAATTTTTTTTACTTTCACTGATGACCTCGTCGATTAACGACTCGTTTCAAAATTGCGGCCTTGAAATCCGGCAACGCTTGCTATGTTGTAGATCAATTATACCATACTTCGATAATCTGGGGCAAAGGGTTATTTTCAGTAGACCGCAATCGCACCCTTCGATACAACCTCGTTTCTCGGTCTACGCAAGATGCTACGGTCTACTGATTTTATCAGACGTTTCGAGTTTCCTGATTGCCCTCATTTGTGGTATGTTGTTATGTATAGCCTGATACCCCGTATCTTTTTGCCCCAAAACACGACTCGTAACCAGAGAGCCAGGTCAGGCTTGAAAGGAGCAATCTGCCGTGACGACCGCAGATGAGTTACTCACCCGCATCCAAGAATATGACCAGCAAGCCCTGGCCGAGGCTTATGATCGTTACTTCGACCAGATTTACCGCTACCTCAGCTACCGCCTGGGTGAGACAGACGTGGCTGCCGACCTGACCGGTGAAGTTTTCCTGGCTCTGGTCAGCGCCCTGAAAGCCGGTAAACCACCCAGAACCTCTCTGTCCGGCTGGCTTTATACCGTGGCCCGTAATTTAGCCGCCGACTACATCAAGCAAAAGGGACGCACCGTTTCCCTGGTGGAAAATCTTGTTTCAGATGCCCCCTCTCCCTCGGAGCAAGCCCATCTGGCCCATCTGGCCCCGATGCTCCGTGAGGCCATTCTGCAATTAACCGAGGAGCAGCAACACGTGATCGCCCTGAGATTTGGTCAAGAATTAAGCCTGGCCGAGACTGCCGATATTATGGACAAAACCGTCGGTGCGGTCAAGGCCCTACAACATCGCGCCCTGGCCTCGCTGGCCCGCTTTATGCCGGAGGGGGTGTCCTATGACGGATAGGTTCGAGACCATCCTGGATGACTGTATCTCTGCCGTGCAGTCCGGTGTCCCCGTTGACGAAGTGTTAGAAGAAGTGCCCGAATATGCCTCCCAACTCCGACCTTTGCTGTTTGCCTCAGCCGTGCTGACTGATCCCGATCCGGCCTTGGTTCCTGCCGAAAAGAAAGCCGAACTACGAAGCGAGTATATGCGACAGGTGACGGAACTCCCGGCCATCGCCCCCCCCACGACGAACGAAAAGCTACAGGCTATCGCCCGGATTATCAAACGCCGCCTCACCCTTAAGACCGTGCTGAATGATCTGGCCACGATTACCATCACCGCCCTGTTGACCTTGATGATGGCGACGCTGCTCTTAGCGGTGTTGGCCACCGATACCTTACCCGGCGATTTTCTCTATGGAGTCAAACGGGCCACCGAGTATACCCGTCTCTCTCTAACCTTTGATGAAGCCAGACAAGCAGAGTTGGCGAATGAATTCAACCAGCGTCGCCTGCTGGAGATTGAGGAACTCATTGCCCTGGATCGGGCCGCCGTGGTTCAGTTCAACGGTATTTTAGAGGCCAAAGGAGAAAATCTGTGGGTCGTTGAGGGGTATACCGTCGTGCTGCCTGGCGACCTCAATGTTGAGGATAATCCTCAAGAGGGGGATAGAGTAAGGGTCATCGGCTTATTACGCACAAACAATGTGTTAGTGGCCGATACGATTGAGCGCCTTCCTGATTAAATTTATACTATTTAGTACAAAAATACTACATAAAATTGGGTATTTTTGTGAGAAGATATACTACAATTTAGTTAATTTCTACATTTGGGATGGGTAATTGGTAGATCGTCATTGTTATTCAATCCTCAATTACCAATTACCAATGACTATACTTAATAGAAAGGAGGGAAATTTCCATGCTGTTTCTACCGCGTGAA
>CAZWZZ010000060.1:0-14799 GCA_964638395.1 uncultured Caldilineaceae bacterium | reverse complement strand
GTGGCTCCTGGGACAATGCCCCTCCCATTTTGCGGGTCACGTTCCGCCAGAACAATCCGCCCCGGACCCGCAGCGACGGCACCGGCTTCCGTTGCGCCGTTTCCGACGGTGCGTTCGAGACCGCTGCCAGCCAATCCCCCACGATTGAGGCTTCGCCTGATACAGCGGCGCAACCAGCTACCGAAACGGTGCCTGAGCCGGACCAACCGACCCCAGTCCCAACAACCGAACCGGTTGAAGCCGAAGCCACGAGCGATCCGTCCCCTGAGCCGGCTCAGGGGGTCATCACGGCGACTCTAACGGTCGAACCTACGGCGGAGAATACGCTGCAATAAATAATTTAGGAGTTACGCAGTTGAGCGACAAACGCATCCTGAGTAGGCGGTAGCCGTATCGAAGGGTGACGTTTGGAGCGGCTGCACCCCTCGATACGCCCTGACGGGGCTACTCGGGATGCGAACTGCGTAACTCCTATAATTGTTGCCGTGGGGGCTGTAATCTTCTCTTGACCTTCAACTCCACTTGAAGGTGTATAATAGCATCGTCCGTCTAGGACAATCTTATTGCAGTCAACACAGAGGAGACATCAATGCCAACACCCATCACTCTGCGCATTACCGGCCTGGATTGCGCCAACTGCGCCAAATCGGTCGAGACCGGCGTCGGCCAACTGGAGGGCGTCGAGAGCAGCGAGTTGATCTTCACCAGCGAAAAGCTGAAAGTCAGTGGCAGCGTCAGCCGGGAGGCGGTCATCGAGCGGGTCCGCGAAATGGGCTACGACGTGGCCGAGGAGCGGGACTCCGCCCCCAAAACCCCGCCCCCAACCCTATCCTTCTGGCAATTTATGGGGCAGCGGCAGGATACCCGTTTGGCCCTGCTGGGCGCGGTCTTGATTGTGCCCGCTCTGGTGCTGGAGGAGTTTCTGGGCTGGGAGCATAGCCTGCTGAATCTGCTATCGCTGGGGGCGCTCATCGCCGCCGGCTGGCCCATCGCCCGGAGCGCCTGGCAGAGTGTGCGGATTAATCGGGAGATCAACATCAACGTACTGATGACCATCGCCGCCATCGGCGCGGTCATCATCGGCGAGTATACCGAGGCGGGGATGGTCATGGTCCTGTTTGCCCTGGGCGAGGCCCTGGAAGGGTACACCGGTCGCCGCGCCCGCGACTCCATTCGTAGCTTGATGGCGGTCGTGCCTAACGAGGCCACCCTTTTGCAGCGAAACGGCCAGCCGACGCCGGAACAGCGGGTCGAGGTCGAAAGCCTCCACGTCGGGGATGTCATCCTGGTCAAGCCGGGGGAGCGCATCCCGATGGATGGCCGGGTGGTCAGCGGGGCCTCGGCGGTCAACCAGGCCCCAATCACCGGCGAGAGTCGCCTCATCGAGAAAAGTGGCGGCAGCCAGGTCTTCGCCAGCAGTATCAACGGCGAGGGGGCGCTGGAGATCGAAGTCACCCACCGGGCGGCGGATAACACCATCAGCCGGGTCATCCAGATGGTGGAGGAGGCCCAGGAGAAACGGGCCCCGGCCCAACGCTTTGTCGATCAATTTGCCAAAATCTACACCCCGACGGTGGTCCTCCTGGCCGCGCTGGTGGCGATTATTCCGCCGCTGCTCTTTGGCCAGCCCTTCCTCAACCCCGACGTCGAGACCTTCGGCTGGCTCTACCGGGGGTTGGCTTTGTTGGTGGTGGCCTGCCCCTGCGCCCTGGTCATCAGCGCCCCGGTGACGATCATCAGCGCCATCAACAACGGGGCGCGGCACGGCGTCCTGATTAAGGGCGGGGCCTATCTGGAGCAGTTGAGCCGCATCAAGGCCATCGCCTTCGACAAAACCGGAACCTTGACTGAGGGCAAACCGGCGGTGGTCGGGGTGCATGCCCTGGCCTGCGAGTGGAACGGAGTCACCGTGACCGATAATGGCGCTGCCTGCGCCGCCTGTGACGACCTTTTGGCCCTGGCCAGCGCCGTCGAGCGGCGTAGCGAGCATCCCCTGGCCCAGGCCATCGTCAACGAAGCCGAGCGGCATGGTCTCAACGAGCGTTACCCGACCGCCGCCGGCGTGACTGCCTTGACCGGGCGGGGCGTGACCGGCCAGGTCAACGGGCAGCAGGTGACTATCGGCAGCCACGCCTATTTTGAGGAGAACATACCCCACACCCCGGCCATCTGCGCCGAGATCGAGCAGGAAGGGACAAACGGCCACACGGCGATGCTGGTCAGCAGTGGCGAGGAATATCTGGGGCGGCTGACCGTGGCTGACCGGGTGCGGGACAGCAGTCGGGAAGCGGTGGCGGCTTTGCAGGCGTTGGGCCTGGACAGCACGGTGATGTTGACCGGCGACAATGCGGCCACGGCCCGGCGGGTTGGCGACAGCGTGGGCGTCAGCGAAGTCCGGGCGGAGCTGCTGCCGGAGGATAAGGTGACGGCGGTCGAGGCGTTGAAGGCCCAATATGGCCGGGTGGCGATGGTCGGCGACGGCATCAACGATGCCCCGGCGTTGGCCTTGGCCGATGTGGGCATTGCCATGGGCGCGGCCTCCGGGGGCACGGCTCAGGCGATGGAAACGGCGGACATCACCCTGATGAGTGACGATTTGCGCCAACTGCCCTTCGCCATCCGCCTCAGCCGGATGATGATGAATACCATTTATTGGAACGTAGCCTTGAGCATCGGCATCAAGCTGGCCTTTATGGTGCTGGTGCTGTTGGGGCTGGGCACGATGTGGATGGCCGTCATCGCCGATATGGGCACCTCGCTGCTGGTGACGCTGAACGGTATGCGTCTGCTGCACCAGCCCAGGTTTGAGGCGTAACTATCTCCACTTAAGATCGAGAATTAACGGACTGGTTCATATTCCCAAAAAATTTGGTTGACAACGTCGTAAAACGTAAGGCGCAAAACGTAATGATTTTGACAAAATAACCGCTTACGTTTTACGTTTTGCGTTTTACGAGCTTCGGTTTAACCCATTTAAATCTTGGAATTGCCTAACTATCTGTGTGTTTTAAGCGATAGAGACAGACCTGCTCATCGAAGCCTTTGATGGCGCTGTTGAACGGGGTGGCTGTCACCGGCGAGGCGGCCAGCAGTTTTTGAACTGCCGGGTCCTGGGCCAGAACGTCGGAAATCACCACGTCTCCCCCCTGGCTCTGCCCCTCCAGCCGGGCGGCCAGGTTGACGGTCGTTCCGAAATAATCGAGGCGACCGTTGAGCGTGACGGCCAGGCAGGGGCCGTGGTGTAGCCCCAGTTTGATGGTCAGCGGTTGGTCGGGGTGGGTGGTGTTGAAATCGCTGATCTCTTGTTGGATAGCCAGCGCCGCAGCGACACCCTGAACGGGATCGGAAAAGGCGGCCATAATGGCATCCCCAATCGTCTTGACAATCGTTCCCTCGTGGCGACGAACGATCCGCTGCAAGAAGGCGAACTGCTCCCGCACCAGGCCATACGAGGGCGCATCCCCCCAGCGGTTATACATCGCCGTCGAGCCAACCAGATCGGAAAAAAGAACGGTCATCCCCCGGATGCCGATCTCCTCGCCGGGGCGCAAGACCTCATCACTGAACAGATCGCGGAAATGTTGCAGAGCGGTGACGTAAGCGGCTGTGACGGCGTCGGTGTACCAGCCCGCCCGCTCGACGTAGAGACGCTGGGGATCGGCTGAACGGTTCGCCATTATCAAGGTCATCTCTCCGGCCGGATGTTGGGGATCAGTTTGCGGACTCAGTTGAACGCCGGTGGGGGTGATTTCTATCCCAAGCGTATTGATCGCGCTCATTTCAGGCTGACTAAAATCGACCGAGGCAGCGTTCTCTTGCTGTTGTGTCCGAAAACGGTAGCCGTCCGGCTCCAGAGCCAGGGTAACGGTTTCCCGCGCCTCCGGCTGGAGAGTGTGGTGAACCAAAATGTGGGGCGTCACCATCGGCCCGCCAACGCAATATTGGCTTTCATTGACCTGACGGATTTGAGGATGGGGCGTAAAGGTCAGTTCCACATTCTGGCTGAAGTCGGCCTGGAAGTGGATATTGCAGGAGGGGCAGTGGGCATCGACTTGCAAGCCATCCAGGGTGGGCGTTGACGCTTTGGACCCCCGACAGAGCGGGCACATCACATCCCAACGCATATTCAACAAGCCCAGCTTGGCCCCCGAAAGAAACATCTCCAGCGCCTCTCGGCGGGGGGCCTGCCAGTCGTCAGCCAGAGGGTAAGGCCGTATCCGCATCAGGTTGAGGTCCGATTCATTGATGACCAGATCGGTCAATCGCCGTACCCAGCGTTCGTCGTGACCCCGGTCGGCCAGTTGCCGCCCCAGCCGCTCCAGACGAGCCTGAGCGGCTGAGCCTAGCGCGGGCGGGCGTAGGTCGAAAGGCTGCGTTTGCCTGGCCTGGATGTAGGCGTCGATCTGGCGGAACGTTCGCTCAAAATTACGCCGCATCTCCCAACCAAATTGGTAAGGAATCCCCAGCAAACCCAACAAATTAGCCGGAGTGACATCAATATCGTAACAGAGTAACGTGCCCTTTTCATTCGGTTTTAAGGTCAGTTGGGCAAAGGTACGGGCCACAGGGCCACTTTGGAAGATGCGGAGGTTGCTAAAGCCCTGTTCCTTGACCCAGTCGAAGGGATGATCTTCAAATTCGACGACGATGCCAAATTTGCTGGTGCGACCAAAGCGACGGCTGCCCCCGGTCGGGAGCGGCACTTCGGTGTAGGCAATGTTGGGCAATTTGGCAGCCCGATTGAAGCGTTGGGTATCGGCCACATAGGGCCATAGTTCCGCCGGCGTACTTTGCAACTGCCAGCGCCAGCGATATTGTATTGGTTTCCAGAGCATAGCCCTCCCCTGAGCAGGTCTGCAATCGAGGTTAAAGAACAGATGATGAATGGGGATGTTATAGCATACTCAGCCGGATAAAACTATAGGATAAAATGGTCAGGAATGGTTAACGCCAGATGAGGCTGCGCTGGGTCTGGGGTTCGGTGATGATGATGCCTCGCGGGGAGCCATTGGGATTTTCCCCGGTTTGCCGCATCACGGCCACGCGCCAGTCGATAGGGCCGGCTGCCGGTCGTTCCGCTTTTTCGATGCGCCAACTGGTCTGCTTGGCCCAATGTTCGGTGTAGGTTCCATCGGCCCAGACCAGTTGCAACACATAAAATTGGTCATCATCCAGTAGGCCGGTCGCCGTCCAGGTAAACATCAGGCGAGGGGCATCCACCTCCTGCTGATCGGCCGGGGCCAGTAAATTCGGAGCCGGATAACGGGGGCCGGGTGTGGGCGTGGTGGTCGGGGTCAGCGTGGGCGTGGCGGTCGGGGTGGGTGTGGCCAGGGGAATAATCAGGGTTTGGCCGGGATAGATAAAATCGGAGACCGCCTCCGGGTTGAGGGCCTCGATGGCATCGATGGAGGTGCCATAACGAATAGCGATGTCGAGCAGCGTATCGCCCGACTCGACCCGGTGAGTGGTTTGTAGGCTGGGGTCCAGGTAATCCTCGACATTGAATTCTGACGTTGTCTCAGATGCGACCGCGCCGCCCGCCTCCGGGGGCAGGATGAGCTGCTGGCCGACGCTCAGGCCGCTGACATCATCGATGTCATTCAGGGCCAACAACGTCTCGGTTGAGATACCGTACAGGGTGGCGATGGAGGATGGATTCTCACCCGACTCGACGATGTGCGTGCGAGGCGTGGGGGTGGCGGTGGGCGTTGGGGTGGCCGTGGGCGTGGGGGTTCCTGTGGCGGTCGAGGTGGGCGTGATGGTCGGGGTGGGCGTATTGGTGGCGGTCGGCGTGGCCGGTTGAGCGGCCTGAGCCGTGGGTTCGAAATCGGTTTGGTAGCGAATGACGCCGATGACGATGGCTGCAATCAGCAGCAACCCGACGCCGATCCCCACCCAGGAGCCGCTAAAGGATGAGGTCCGCAATGGCAACTGATCGACCGCTTGACCGCACATAACGCACGTTTTGGCCTGTTGAGCGACCGGCGTGCCGCAGTTGAGACACCGTTTTTGGCGATGGTAGTAGGCCGTCGGTTTGCCGCAGGTCGAGCAGCGCATATCGTGTGGATTCAGTTCAGTGCCACAGGATGAACATTCAGTCATCAGCATTACCTCTCACATTGAACTGATTATTATCAATATCAACCCTTAATTGTCAAAAGTGGGAGACGGGCGTGAGGAGCGGGCGAAAATCAGGAGCGCAGCGATTAAGCCGACCGCCGCCAGTGAGGTAATCGTCCCGACCAGGCGCGGGAGCGTAGAACCCATCCGCAGATGTAAGGTATGGTCGCCGGGGGGCACATCGACGGTAATCAGGCCGAAGGGTGGCTCGGGGCGATGATCGAGCGGCTGCCCATCGAGGGTGACCTGCCAGCCGGGGTAGTCGTAAGTGTAAAATTGGACCGTCACCGGCTCGGCGGCGACCACCCGAACTTTGTCCGAGGCCCCGCCGTGGTGCAGGGTTTCAACCGTGCCCCGGCCTGCAATGATCCCGGCTACTGTGGTCGGATACCCATCAGCCAGATATTCGGCTTCCATTGGGCTGCTTTGGGGCTGTTCATCGGCCACGGAGACCATGCCCACTCTATCAACGATAGAGGCCCGGTCCCAGTTGATGACGGCCAGAGGCGTCTCCGTCCAATCGGGAACGGGGGTGTATTGGGGTTGGGTGTAGCTAAAACTGGCCAGAATGACGACGAGCAGCAGCACGTAGAGGGGGGCGGGGGATTGAGGAGGTCGCATCCTTAAATGGGACCGTTCGGCATTTAAGGATGCCTCACCCCTCTGTGGTTTACCGATTTTGGGAACGGCCAGGAGAGAACCGGCGACGATAGACATCGTAAAGGCCGTAACGCCGAGCAGTCGCCAGGGAAATTGTACCAGAGCGGCAATGGGGAGGATTTGCCAGACCGGCCTGGCCAGGGGAGACATCAACAGGGTGACGACCAGGGTGGCGATCAGAAAAAATAGAGCTGTGCCACGATGGATAAAAGCGTGACGGATGATGGTAACTGTGGCGAAACAGAGCAGAACGATGATGACGATGCCCACCTGAAACGAGACATCATCCTGAAGACCAACTCCGGCGTAGCCATAGCCCCAGGCCGGATCGAGAAATTGGCTAAAGTAGACGAAATGATCCAGATAGTTGTAGCTGCCGCTGGTCCACTGCTCCACTTTGACGAAACGCATCTCGCTAATGAGGGGGATGAGATAAATAGCGGCCAGGGCCAGCCCCAGTAGCCCGGCCCCGATTGCGTATAGCGAGCGACTGATAAGAAATGTCGGCCAGGACTGATGCAGCCCCCCCTTGCTCCCTCCGATTCGGGGGGAAATTTGGCTCCTCCCTCGTCGTGGGGAAGGTTGGGAGGGGGGGTGGTCAGACAACGGTGTAAGTCTTGCCAGTCTCAGGGTGGATTGGGCCGCGATCAAGTAGAGAACGTAAATCGCCAACAGCGGGGTGAAGGTGAAGAAGGAGGTGTGGTGGGTGAGGGCCAGCAGGCCATAGACCAACCCGGCCAGGGCTAGCCGTCTTCCGGTTGGGGCGGCGATCAACTCGGTGAAGGCCCAGAAGACAAGCGGGATCAGGGCCAGAGCCACAAACTCGGCGTAGGCGCTGCGGACAAAGATTTCGACCAGATGGAAGGGGACATAGACATAAACAATCGCCGCTAACAAGGCCGACCGCGGGCCAAACAGACGCCGGGTGAAGCCGTACATGCTCCAACCGGCCCCAATGGTGGCCACAATGTACATCGTTTTGATGGCCGCCGTGAAGCCGACGCCCAGAAGATGGATGATCTGGGCAGCGTAGAAGGCCAGCGGCGCATACAGGTTGAAGAGGGGATAGCCGTAGCCAAAGGAAAAATCGGGCGACCAGCGGGGCCACAGGTAGCCATCCCGAAACGTTTGATCGAACTCGACCAGAAAGAAGACACTGTGCCGGGCATCGTGGGCGTTGAAGAAGTACGCCGGAGTCAGGAGGGGGGCCCAGGCGAATGTGGACAAAGCCAAAATCAGCCATAGATTAGGATCAACGGCCCGGATCAATGTCACCGGCCACCGGGCCGCCGCCCGTTGGGGCAAAAAATTCATTACGACTTAAAGAATGAGCAACATAACAGCGACCGTGATAGTAATGATGACAACAATCACAGCGATGATGATGAAGATACCCACAGCGGAGGGAGTGCTAGGGTTGCCGATAAATTGGGCTGTGAGCGCCTTTCGTTGCGTGGTCAGCTTCAATTTGCCCCGGACCGTCGCCAGCAGGTCATCCGGCTGGCACGGTTTGGTCAGATAATCATCGGCCCCCAATTCCTTGCCGTGTCGAATATCCCTGTCATCCGTTTTGGCGGTCAAAAAAACGAAGGGAATATGATTGAGATAGGGATTGCCCCGGACCTTGTCGTGGAGCGTGTAGCCATCCATGACCGGCATCATTATATCGGCCAGAATTAAATCCGGGAGATATTTGTGATTCCCATTCTGATGCTCGTTGCGGTTCTTAAAAGAGGTCAGGAGTTGATCCAGAGCATCTTGACCATCGGTGGCCGTCCAGACCTGATAGCCTTCCGACTCTAAGATGAATTTGACGCCCTCGATGAAGTCGGCCTGGTCGTCAACGACCATAATCAATAAGTTACTGTTGTTCATTTAGCTATACCTGTAGCACAAGAATTGATAACACGAGTTGATTTCAGAAATTAGTAATAGAGCAACGTTCGTCAATCGGCATTTTATGCCCAGGGAATATCTAAACTCATCAAGAGAACAAAAATAATGACGACCACCCCGATGCCTATAAAAAGTATAATTTTGTTAACATTGCCCTCTTCTGCCACTGGGTTCGGCTCAGACGTTGATAACTCAAACGGTTTATCATCGTGACTTGGCTTATGCTTTAACTGACCCCGCACGCTGGCCAGTAGAATATCGGGCAAACAGGGCTTCGTCAAATAATCTTCGACCCCCAACGTCTTGCCCCGTTCAATGTCGGTACTATCCGTCTTGGCCGTCAGAAAAACGAAAGGAATGTACTTTAAATGAGAATTAGCCCGCGTATTTTCATAAAGCGTGTAGCCATCCATAACCGGCATCATAATATCGGCCAAAATCAGATCAGGCAGGGGCCCGCTGACCCGGACATCGTGGCTGTTGAGATTTTTTTGCAATTGATCCAGGGCTTCCCGACCATTAAAGGCTGTCCAGACGTTGTACCCTTCTTCTTCCAAAATCAGTTTGACGCCTTCGACGAAGTCAACTTGGTCGTCAACGACCATAATTAGTGGTTGATTGTTTTGCATGGGGTTTTCTCACCTTTGCATCATTAAATATTGACTCGATATCCAATTTTCTCCCTGTGATACGCTTGACCAAGCCCCTAAGTTAATTTATACGCTTGCATTATACTAACCACTCCGTTTTAACAGTATAACAGTTTTTTAAGATAGGTTTAGTAGGAAAATGTAGCTACGGCAACAGATTTTAGCCGCTGATCCGGCGTTGACTGACAGCAACCACGACACCCCCGACAAAGATCAGCCCGCTCAGGAGCGTGATCCATAGCCCTACCCTTCTAACTATTGTATCCTCAAAACGGATTTCAAGAAAGTGTGAGCCTTCGGGAATGGCCACCACCATCCAACCCTCCAGCGGCGTAGTTTGAATCGCCGGGCGTTCGACTACCGGGCCGATGCGCGTCACCGGGCCGATTTCTTTGTCCAGATTGCCGTCGTGCGGCCCTAAATCTTCGTAGATGTAGGCTTGCCAGCCAGGGTAGTAAGGAATCAGGAAGGTGACGCTTTGCCCTGCCTCATCCGTGCCGACCCACAACAGTTCGTGGGCGCTGCTCATCTCCATCGAGTAGACCCCGACGCTATCATCGGCGGGCAGGGCGGTGTAGTTGACTTTACTGGTGATCTCGCCGCCCCGCTCGACCCGCTCGGCCAGGCTGGACCAGTTGGGGATACGCCGCACCCAGGCCGTCTGGCCGGTCATCTCATCCGCCGATTGCTGGAAGCGGAACAGGGCCGCCTGGCTGACCGGCCCTTCGGTTGGTTTGGGGTCCCGCACCTCGGCCCGGAGGTACGGGTAACTGGACAGCAGAATGAGGCCGGACAGGATGATGACCGGCAGCGGGACCGAAGCCACCGCCGGGCGTGGCTCGGCGCTCTCGGCCTGCGCGGCGACCACCACCCCGGCCACAATCGACACAAACGGGGCCAGAATAGCCAGCAAGCGCCACGGAAATTGGACCAGTTGGGACAGCGGCAGCAGTTGCCAGACGAGTGTAGACAGAGGGATCGTCAAAAAAGTGACGGCCAGAGCCGTGGCCTGGCAAAAGTAGAGTAGCCGCCGCACGCGGGCGTCGGTCAATTTCGGCACGATGACAAAAGAGAGTATAAACAGCACCGTCGCGGTCAGGCCGATTTGAAAACCGGCCTCATCATCGGGACCGGGGATGCTGGCCCCGAAGCCCCATCGGGGCGAAAAAAGCTGGAAAAACTGGACGAAATCATCGCCAAAGGCAAAGCGCCCGGCAAACCATTGGTCGGTGCGGACGAATTGGGCCTCGATGATGGTCGGCAGGAGAGACATCGCGCTCAAGCCCAGACCCAACCCCAGCACCAGCAGCGGCGGCACGCCCATCGCCAGCGTGACCAGGTAGCGGTTGGGGGCGGGCAGTCGGTCTCCGCTCAGGCGTCTGAGTGTGGCGTAGACGGAGTCAGCGGTCGCCCCATCATTGAATTCATTGAATTTATTGTATTTATTATATTCGATGAACCGCCACAGCATCATATAAGCCACAAACAGGCCGGAGATCAGGGTGAAGACGATGGCCAGAGCCGGGTGGGTGTAAATAAAACCGGCGTGAGCCAACGCCGCCCCCAGCATAGCCGTCAGGCGGGGCCGGGTCACGGCCTCGTAAAAGCCCCACAAGGTCAAGGGGATGAAAATGAAGACGACCGACTCGGCCAGGGCGGCCCGGACGTACAGATCGAAGATGTGGTAGGGTAGATAGACGTAAGTCAGGGCGGCAATCAGGCCACTGGCCGGACCGAGCAAACGACGTACAAAGAGATACATCGTCAGCCCGGACAGAATGGCCGACAGACCGAAGACGATTTTTACCGCCGTGACCATATCCAGCCCCAGCCACAAAAAAGTTTGCCCGGCGTAGGAGGGCAGCGGCCCATAGATGTTGAAAAAAGGGTAGCCGTAGCCAAAAGCAAAATCGGGCGACCAGCGCGGATACCAGAGGCCGTCCCGGATGGCCTGGTTGAACTGGTGCAGAAAATAGACCGAGTGGCGGGCATCGTGCGCCCCCCAAAAGTAGCCCGGCTGCAACAGCGGCCCAACGACCGGCAGCGACAGCAGCAGGGTCAGCCAAAAATAAACGTCTTTGACCAGTGATTGGGTTTCCGTTGGTAGAGGGGCCTCGGCCGGTTGGGGGGCCGGGGGCTGCCCGGCCTCTGCCCTATTTTCGGCGATTTCGTTTCTAAGCTCCGTTTTTTCTTGCGTCAGTTCCACGGGGTTACTCAACCTTCAAAATAACGCGCCCTTCGTTATCGCCGGGCACGGGCAAGCGCTCGAACGTAGCTTCGTCATACAGCCCCACATAGAGCCGGTACGGGCCGGGCGGCGACTCGGCAGGCAGAGTGAGCGGGTAGGTATCCTCGATCAACGTGCCGGGAACCCACTGGGAGGTCGGATTCTGCCCCGCTTGGGGCTGGCCGTCAAATTGAACGATGACGTTGCCGTTGGGATCGACCAGATGGACGAAGACTTTCAAATCCTGGTCAAAGGTTTGGAGCGGCTGCCAGGTGACCTTCAAGAGCAAGGTGTCGTGGGCCTGCAAGGGTCCGGCGACGGCCAGCGGCAGTTCCGTTTGACCCAACTCCAGCCCGGCGGTGTCGGCACTGGTGACAACGGCCAGGTCGTGGTCGAGGAGGAGCAGGTGATCGGCTCCCAAAATGGCTTGCGGAGCGTTGTACTCCTCGGCCTGGATGAATTGGGGTTCCAGATAACCGTAGCTGCTCAACGTCACCAACAGAATGACCCCCGCCAACAGGGGTAAGCGGCTGAGTTGAGCCTCCAGCCAGAGCGCGGCCCCGGCCAACACCGCCAGACAGAGGCCGGTCAAGCTCAACAGTTGCCAGGGGTAGGTCAGGCTCAAGGCCAGGGGGGAGCGCCAGATAAAAGAGAGCAGACCCAGTTGCAGCCCGATCAGGGCCAACGGCGTTATGGCGAAAAAGAGCAGGCGGCGGTCGGTACGGCTGATCTGCGTCTGGCGTTGCCATAGAATGATAGCCAGGAAGCTCAAGCCCAGGCTGGCCAACCCCAATTGAAGCGGCAGGCCATCTGCCCAGCCAGGCCGACTGGCCCCGAAGCCCCAATAAGCAGAGAAAAGCTGAAAAGGGTAGAGAAAATGGTCGGTCAGCGTGACAGGCGACTCGGCAGGGGCAGCCTGGCTGAAGGTGATGAGCGTCGCCAAGACGGTACCACTCAGCGCGGCCAGACCGGGGAGTAGTGACTGCTTCAAATGGACAGTCAACAGTAGCCCGCTGATAAAGAACAAGGCCCAGATGGTCAGTCCCAGATGGCTCAGGCCGAGCAGCAGCCAAAAGGCCGCCGCCACCGGCAGCAACACCCACCGGGGCGAGGTCACCAGATAAGTGGCCGCCAGGATCGCCCAGGGTAGTAGCCCCAGAAACAGGCTTTCTCCCCAGGCCCCGCGCACGTAAAGCGTGGCCAGTTGATGCGGCAAATAAACGTAAACCAGAGCGGCCACCAACGCCCCGGCCTGCCCCAGCCAGCTTTTCAGCCACAAAAACATTCCCACACTGCCCGCCAGTAAGCTCCCGCCCATCACCAGTTTGATGGCCGTCACCGGCGGAACCGGCAGCAGCGCGGCCAGGTAGTAGGGCAGCAGGCCGGGGCTACGCAGCGGATCAAAGCTGGTGGCGATGTGGGGCAGCCAGCCCCAGCCCCCATTGGCCCGCAAATCGGCCACGTTCCAGAGTGGCACAAAGCCGCTGTGGGTTTGAATGTAGCCAGGGTAGAACAGCGGGGCGATGGCAAAGAGCGACAGGAGGAGGCTCAGGAGCAAGGCGGCGGTGGGGGTGAGGGTAGAGATTGGGAGATTGGGAGATTGGAGATTAGGGGATTGGAGATTGGGAGATTGGGGAGCGGGTTGTTTGGAGACTGGTCGAGGTAGAGGGGTTATTTTCACCATAGTGTCAACCTGCTGTACTTCCGGGCTGCCGTGCGAAGATTTTCGCTCATCCGTCGGTGGCCTGCCCATCCAGCCCCAATTCCGTGGCCGCGCCTTGCATCGACTCCAAGACGAGGGCGATGTGGTCATTCAGCGGGACGTCGATGGCCGCTGTGCCTTCTTCAACCTCCGCCCGATTAACGCCGGGGGCGAAGGCTTTGGCTTTCCACTTTTTACGCACCGATTTGACTTTGACATCGCGGATATCTTTGGAGGGACGCACCAGGGCCACCGCCGTAATCAAGCCGGTTAGCTCATCGACGGCGTAGAGGGTGTGTTCCATCAGCGACTCCCGCTCGACGCCGGTTACTTCGGTGGCGTGGGAGAGAATGGCCCGCACGATCTTTTCATCGACGCCTCGCTCCCGCAGGATGGGCGCTCCGGTGTTGGGGTGGCCCGTCTCGGAGACATCGGGATACCGTTCATAATCGAAATCGTGCAGGAGGCCGACCAGCCCCCACTTTTCTTCATCCTCCCCGAAATGGCGGGCATAGCCCCGCATCGCCGCCTCCACGGCCAACATATGGCGACGCAGGTGGTGGCTTTCGGTGTATTCACAAACTAAGTCCCAGGCTTCTTGGCGGTTCATTCGCTTCGCTCCTTGTCTGTTTTGACCGGGCTATTTTAGCACAAGTGAGGCGGTTAGCGAAAGTGTCAGACTTCCGAAGTTTTGATGATTGTCCTTGTTCGGTAAATTTCGGAAGTCTTGCCCCAAAAAGCGAGCGCACCGTCGGGATTTACAGACTCCGAACCATCCCGGCGGCGATGGGATCGAAGCCACGGGGCCAGCGGGTCTCCTGATTGTACTGCGCCCCGCGCAGGTCGGCTCCGGTCAAATCGCAGCGGCTCAAATCGGCACCGATCAGCAGCGCGTTGCGAAGGTCGTGGTCCCGCAGGTTGATGATCGAGACAGTCTGCCAGTTGAGGTTGATGCCCTGGCAGTTGGGGGCGCATCGTTCTAGAATATTGGGGATGGTCTCGTTATCCAACAGCGGGGGGATAAATCTATCGCCCGCCGGAACGAGATCGCCTGGCGTGATTGGCTGGCTCATCGCCAACGCAGGGGTGGATAGGCCGAGGTAGGTGATACTCATAACCAGAAAACAGACCAGCACCAGCAAGGTTGCCGCCAGCAAGCCATCGGTCAGGGGCGACAATGATACCGTCGAGCCGTTTATCTGAGCGGACATAGCCTCCTCCAGGGTCAATCGTCGCTGAAGATGGCTCATTTTGAACTGCATATTTTCAAAGGCTTGCAGGGTGTTGAGCCGGTGCTGATAATATTTGATTTGATCGTGGGCTTCTTTTTTCAAGGGGGTCATCGCTCACCTCGCTGTTTGGGATTGGGGTTGTTAACAATTTTAACAGACAAGGGCAGAAGAAACAAGTCATTTTCAAGGCAAGCGTCTGACAAATTGAGGGTTGATGCTGTCGGTGAATTTTCGTTGCGGAAGCCGCTAAAACGGTCCCACAAACGACGGCGTCGGCGTCTCGGCGGGGGATTGGGGGGGTATGTTCAGGGG